>JADGDW010000098.1 GCA_016744725.1 Candidatus Albibeggiatoa sp. nov. BB20
TTTAAACCCTGATCGAAAATGGTTATTAGTTCTAACTCGTAAAATATAACGATTTTTTTTTAATTCTTTAAAATTATTAGGAGATAACTGATCTAATAACTCATTAAATGCTACATAAGTTCTTCTCTCAGAACCCCTTTTAAAGAACGTACCACAAGAACTATTTTTTAAAACTCTACCTCTTAAAGTAGAAATATTTAAAAAAACATTACGCGGTTTCCTTACTATATTAAAATATTTTATAGACCCACAAGTCTTCTATAAGGATTTGTTTATGTATATGACTTTACGCCAATTAACTCTATTTGAGGCGGTGGCGCGTCACTTAAGCTTTACCCGTGCAGCGGCCGAAATGTGTCTAACCCAGCCTGCGGTTTCAACTCAAATTAAGCAACTCGAAAGTCATATCGGGACTCCTTTGTTTGAACAAATTGGCAAAAAAATCTATTTAACTCAAGCAGGAAAAGAATTATACGAAGCCTGTCATGATATTTTTGATCGCATCGAAATGCTGGAAATGACGCTGAATGAATTACAAGGCACGGTGAAAGGCACGCTGAAAATATCGGTGGTAACGACGGCAACTTATTTTATTCCACATATTTTAAGCACTTTTCTCAAGCGTTATCCTGAAGTCAATATCCGTTTGAATGTCACCAATCGCACTCAAATCTTGCAACGCCTTGCAGACAATGAAGATGATTTAGTGATTATGGGTCAAGTGCCTGAGCAGCTTAATGTGAAAATCCATCAATTTTTAGATAATCCATTGGTTGTACTAGCAAAACCAAGTCATCCATTGGCAGGTGAACGTAATATCCCATTAGAAAAATTAGCCAATGAAATCTTTTTAGTCCGTGAACATGGCTCAGGTACACGTTTGGCGATGAGTCGTTGTTTTGATGAGCATAATCTCACTTTAAAAACAGGGATGGAATTAGGCAGCAGTGAAGCGATTAAACAAGGCGTTATTGCAGGCTTAGGCTTATCGGTTTTATCACGTCACACTTTATCATTAGAATTATCCGCCAATATGATTACCATGTTAGATGTGAAAAATTTTCCATTAATGCGCCATTGGTATGCTGTACATTTAACAGAGAAAAAACTATCTCTTGTCGCGCGTACTTTCTTGGATTTCTTAACCACAGAAACGAAAGAAATTGTCCAAAAAATTGACGTGCATCAGCAATAATTACCCGATGCGGTAAGGTAGCCACTGTCCTTGTCCAGCTTGATAACCCTGTTGCAAACTGCGATAAGTCAGTTGTTGCGCCGCTTCTACTGCATTTGGTATTGATTTTCCTTGTGCGATATAACCCGCAAGACTTGCCGCCAAGGTACAACCTGAACCATGATAGCTTGCTGGCAATCTGTCCCATTGTAAGCTTTGCACACATCGTTGCTGATGATATAAGCGATTAATTACTGAGTCCGTATCATCATGCGTCCCTGTCAAACACACCCATTCACAGCCTTTCTTCTGTAACTCACTTGCTGCCCATTGCCAATCATTGAAACCTGTTAATTTTTGTATTTCCTGCGTATTGGGTGTCATCACCGTTGTATATGGCACAATCAAATTGAGTAACGCATTTTGTATGCTTTGATTGGATAAATTTTGCCCACCACCCGCTGCTAAAATAGGATCAAAAATGACAGGAAGTAAGGGATAAGTGTGTAAAATCTGTGAAACCGCTTCAATTGCCCCTAAACTGCCCAATAAACCTAATTTAATTGCAGCAATCGGCATATCTGTTACAACGGACTCAGCTTGTTGCAAAATATGATTTTTTTCGATAGGCAGAATCTGATACACATTGCGGGTATCTTGAATCGTGGTACAAGTGACAACGGGAGCAATATGGCAGCCTGTGAGGGCAAGTGCTTGAGTATCTGCACATAATCCTGCGCCACCCGTAGGATCATTGCCAGCAAAAACAAGGACAATCGGTAGTTGAGTATTTTGCATAATTTCGGTATGGTACGCGGTCGTTATGTAGTTGACTAAGGAAGTATGACAATGGCTAACAATTATAAAAAGTATGTTTGTGTCATTTGCCAATATATTTATGACGAAGCAGTTGGCGATCCTGGTACAGGTATTGTTGCAGGTACATTATGGGCTGACGTGCCAGATAGCTGGTTATGTCCTGAATGTAACGTAGGCAAAGGTGATTTTCAAGTCGTTGAAGAATAAACTTTAAGCTAGTATTTTTCAACTATTGAAGATTGGCAGCTCCGACAATAATCAAGACATTATATTTAAAAATCGCGGGCTGCCAGCCTTTTTTCCTGCCTTTTATTGACTATTATATCGATACTTATAAATAAGCTTTTGAAAAATACCCACACTTACACGATAATACGTGCTTAATAACTGAGTCATTTACCGAAAAGAGAATACTATGGGTTTTAAATGTGGCATTGTTGGTTTACCTAACGTAGGCAAATCCACTTTATTTAACGCACTAACTGAAGCAGATATCCAAGCAGAAAACTATCCCTTTTGTACGATTGATCCTAATGTTGGTGTGGTTGCCATGCCAGATAAGCGTTTAGATGCACTCAGCGAAATTGTCAAACCACAGAAAACCCTCCCAACTACCATGGAGTTTGTTGATATTGCAGGCTTGGTGGCGGGTGCGTCCAAAGGGGAAGGTCTAGGTAATCAGTTTTTAGCCAATATTCGTGAAACGCAGGCGATTGCGCATGTTGTGCGCTGCTTTGATAATGATGATGTGATTCACGTTGCTGGCAAAGTTAATCCGTTATCAGATATTGAAGTGATTAACACCGAGCTTTCTTTATCTGATTTGGATGCGGTTGAGCGTGCTACACTAAAAATCAGTAAGCAAACTAAGAGTGGCAACAAAGAAGCAATTGCTAAAAAGGCATTGTTTGAAAAAGTATCAGCCCATTTAAATGAAAATTTACCCGTTCGTGCACTGGAATTAACTACAGATGAACAGGCGCAACTTGCTGAATTACATTTATTAACTGTAAAACCCACTTTATATATTGCCAATGTCAATGAAGATGGGTTTGAAAACAATCCTTATTTAGATCAAGTACGTGAATTAGCTATAGAAGAAAATGCAATCGTTGTCCCTGTCTGTGCAGCAACTGAAGCGGAATTGATTGGTTTAGATGCGGAAGAGCAAATCGAATTTTTACAAGAAATGGGGATGGAAGAACCGGGTTTAAATCGGGTGATTCATGCAGGTTACAGTTTATTAGGCTTACAAACCTATTTCACCGCAGGCGAGAAAGAAGTACGTGCTTGGACAGTCAGAATCGGCGCAACTGCACCACAAGCCGCCGCCGTTATTCATACTGATTTTGAGCGTGGTTTTATTCGTGCTGAGGTGGTTGGCTATGATGATTTTATTGGCTGCAAAGGTGAACAAGGTGCAAAAGAAGTGGGTAAATGGCGATTAGAAGGCAAGGAATATATTGTGCAAGATGGCGACGTAATGCACTTTAGATTTAATGTTTAAATAGTGTAAAAAACATCGCTTTTAGTGCTACTCCCAAACGAGGTTTGGGAGTCAGATCGTTTTTTTAATCTAGGGCTATCCATCTATAAGTCATTTTTTTCAATAACATATCCTAACTTAACAACATCTGAATGCCGACTACGCATAATAAAATAGCAAAGACTCGTTTTAAATGCTTAATTGGAATCGTATGGGCTAATTTCGCACCGACAGGCGCAAATAGCATACTGGTTGGCACAATAGCGATAAATGCGGGTAAATAGACATAACCTAATGACCATTCTGGTAATTCTTCCAAACCCCAGCCTGTCACAATAAATCCAACTGCGCCTGCTAAAGCAATCGGTAAACCACAAGTGCTTGAAGTCGCAACCGCATTACGAATCGGCACATTGCACCAAGTCAAAAAAGGCACGGTTAACGTACCACCACCGATACCCACAATGGCAGAAATACTGCCAATCACTGTACCTGCTACATTTAATCCCAATAGTTTAGGTAATTTATGACCTGCAGGCGGATCAATATTAAGCAACATTTTAATCGCTGATAACAAAACGAAAATAGCAAAAAATATCTTTAATTCTCGATGTGGCAAAGCATCGGCAATCACCGCGCCTAATAATGCTCCAACAATCAATCCTGGAATAATATTGCGCACAATATCCCAATGTATTGCACCATGTCGTTGATGGGCAATGATTGATGAAATCGCTGTCACAACAATGGTCGCCAGCGATGTACCAATCGCAATATGTAACAAATAATGAGCTGGAAAATCTAAATTCTGACCAAAAATCCATACAATAACAGGGACAATGACCAAGCCTCCGCCCACACCAAGCAAACCCGCTAAAATACCTGCGACAATCCCTAATATTAATAAACTGATAATAACTTCCAATATTAGACTCCTAAACAGTAATGTTTAAAACAAGGTATAAATAAATGGCGCAACAGCCGAACCTTGACTAAATACAATAATGCCGCCAAGCAATAACATGACGATAATGATGGGAGCGAGCCAGAACTTTTTGCGCTCTTTCATAAAATCCCATAAATCTTTAAATAATTCTAACATCAGAAAGGACGCTCTATATGTTTAATTGGACGAGGTTTTGATAGAGTGCGATAGCTTGTTAATTCAGGCTGTTTTGCGGCTAATTTTAGCGGCTGATAACCAAACCCGCGCATGATTAAAGCCAATGGTGTTATCAAAAAATAAAACAAAACACCTAAAATCACTCGAGTATTGACCCAGCCTAACACATCACCAATCCGCATCCATAAGCTAAATACAGGTTGTAATGCCAACGGCAAAATCAGTGCAAAACCAGTAAAAATCGCCGCAATAATCCAAGGCGCAACAGGATACGGTTTAGCAAATAAGAAGGGCAACAACAGCCCAAATAAGCCAGCAATCATGCCAGCCATAATCAAACCAAATTCACGTAATTGTTTTTGCATAACTCACTCTTTATAAATTAAATATCCCAACTTAACTATCATCAAGTGCCGTCATATTTTGTAAGTGGCTCAAATCACCCCAACTTTCCAATATCCAACGCCCTTTGTGATGCGAAAAAACATTGAGGCTGGTATTCAATAACACAAAGTTACGCGGCGTACTCAAAGGCACACCCACAACGGTTTTAAACAAGCAAGTCAAGACACCGCCATGAGTCACAATCAAAATTTTACCTTGTTTATGCTGTGAAACCAATTGATTAAAACAATCCATACTGCGCTGACAAAATTGCACCAAACTTTCACCCTCAGGAATTTCATAATCAGGTTTATAATTTAAATAAGGCTTGGCTTCTACAGGAAATTTTTCAGCCAATTCCTTACGGGTATGACCTTGAAAAATCCCTAAATGCCGTTCTCGCAGTTGAGGTTCAAGCGTAATCGGACAATGTTTTTCAGAAGCAATATTTTCAGCCGTCACCCGAGCTCGAGTTAAATCGCTGGCATAAATTGCATCAAAATCATGATGTTTCAAATTCTCACCTAAGGCTTGAGCCTGAGCAATACCCTTTGGGGTTAATTGGCTATCCAAATGCCCTTGCAAACGCTGTTCTTTATTCCAAGTTGTCTCCCCATGACGGACGACGAATACTTGTGTTGGTTTCATAAGATTTACGCAGTTCATAAAAATGTCGTTAGCATAGACATCTTATATTGCATTGTCTAGTTACAAACTTGGTCTCGCAAATAGAGTCACCATGATTTTAAAATGACAACTAATCCTGATTAAAATCGCTATAATGGCTTATAAACAACCTTATCTAGCAAAAACTGTTTAAGAATTAGAAAATTAACATGTCTCAAAACGTACAAGCTATTGATCCACTAAGCGTTGACTTAAATGGTATCAATCTGATTGAAGCCAGCGCAGGCACAGGAAAAACCTATACTATTGCGATTTTATTCGTGCGTTTGGTGCTAGAAACCCATATTCCTGTTGATAAAATTTTGGTAGTCACTTTTACCGAAGCGGCGACAGGTGAATTGCGCGATAGGATTCGTAAACGTTTGGCTGAAACTTTGACTGCATTTGAGCAAGGTCATAGTGATGACGAATTGTTGCAAAAATTACTACAAAAATACCCGCAACATGATGAAGCAATAAGTTATTTAAAATTAGCGATTCGAGGATTTGACGAAGCCGCAATTTATACCATTCACAGCTTTTGTCGTCGTACTTTGCAAGACAATGCGTTTGAAAGCGGGATTTTATTTGAGCTTGAATTGGTTAAAGACCAGAAACCATTATTAAAACAGATTGTTGAAGATTTCTGGCGACAATATATTTATCCTGCTAATAGTTTGTTTATTTCTTATTTACTCGGTGGCGTGTGTGAAAGTCCTGAGCAATTGATGCAAATTATTGACAATGGCAAATTGATCGGCCAGCCATTTTTACGCATAGAACCTGAACAGATTGAGCTAAAAGACCCGAAATTGTATGAACACAGTTTTTTAAACAGTTTTCAACAGGCTAAGGCCTTATGGCAAACCGAGAGACAGGATTTATTAAAATTACTTTTAGAACATCCTGATTTAAATAGAACTCGGTATAAACAAAAAAATATTCCCAATTGGTTTAGCGAATTAGATGAGTTTTTTGCTAATTTACCCAATATTGCTTTGCCGAAAAATTTTATTAAATTCACCCCTGAAACCTTACAGAATGCCACTAAAAAATCAGGTACGCCTCCAAGTCATGCTTTTTTTAATTTATGTGAGCAATTGCTTTCAGCTCAATATGCCTTAGTCGGTCAATATGATGAAGATTTAGGAATTTATGACAACCAGTTTTTAGCCTTGAAACTCAAGTTATTTGAGCAAGCTGACATTATGTTGCAACAACGTAAAATGCAGCAACAAATACAGTCTTTCGATGATTTATTAACGGGGGTTTACAAAGGTTTAACTTCACATTTTGGTGAATATTTAGCGACTTCGATTCGGCGTAAATATCACGCAGCGTTGATCGATGAATTCCAAGACACTGATCCCGTACAATATCAAATTTTCCATCAAGTCTATGCTCGTGAGGAAAATCCGATTTTATTTTTTATTGGCGATCCCAAACAGGCGATTTACAGCTTTCGGGGCGCGGATATTTTCGCTTATATTGATGCTTATCATCATGCCCAAGCGCATCATACTTTAAATACTAATTGGCGTTCTGAAAGCTGTTTAATTCATGCAATCAATTATTTATTTAGCTATTCTAAAGCCAATAATCCGTTTCTTTTTGAAGAAATTCCGTTTCACCCCGTTAGTCCGCCACAAAATAACCCGAAATCTGCCCAGCTCATAATTCAAAATCAAGCGCAATCCCCATTACAATTATGGTTGGTGAAGCGTGAACAATTAGGGTTGCCAGAAACCAAACCGATAAGCAAAGATGCGGCTAACAAGTTTATTCCTCAAGTCGTGGCTTCAGAAATTGCGCGGTTATTAAATTTGGCCTTGCATGGCGAAGCGGTCATTCAGACAAGTGATGAAAATGACGAAATAAAGCAAAAACCGATTGAAGCGGGTGATATTGCTATTTTAGTCCGAACCAATGACCAAGCCCGACAATTGCAACAAGTGCTACGTTCTCAGCAAATTCCTAGTGTGATTTATAGTCAAGATAGTTTATTTGAAACCATTGAAATGATAGAAATCTATCGGATTTTAAGAGCGATTTCAGAACCACATCAAGAAGGTCTAGTCAAAGCTGCTTTAACCACCCATATTTTTGGCTTAACAGGCAGTGAATTGCAGGCTATTGTTGAAAATGAACACACTTGGTCAAAACACTTAAAACGTTTACATCATTATAATTTCATCTGGCAGCAACAAGGCTTTATTCAAATGTTTAGAGCGTTATTGCGTCAAGAGCAGGTTGCAGCCCGTTTGTTAAAGTTTTCTGATGGTGAGCGGCGTTTAACCAACTTGCTCCATGCGGGTGAAGTATTACAGCAAGCAACAATGCAACATAAATTAGGGGCTGATGCGTTGTGTCATTGGTTAGGCCAACAGCAGCAAACTGGGCGTACAGAAAATGAAGAATTGCAGCTTAGATTAGAAAGTGATGAAAAACGGGTTAAAATTGTCACTATTCATAAAAGCAAAGGTTTGGAATATCCTATCGTATTTTGTCCTTACATTTGGGATGGGAAACTACATAACGCACGCCAAAAAGGCAAGCAAGGCCAATTTATTTTTCATGATGAGACAGGACAGCGGGTGTTAGATATTGGCTCAAAACAGCAAGAAATTAACTTAGAATCCGCTTTATTGGAAGAACAGGCTGAAAACTTACGTTTATTCTATGTTGCTGTGACTCGTGCTAAACATCGCTGTTATTTATTATGGGGTAATTTTTCAGGTTCAGAGACTTCACCATTGGCACATTTACTCCATCCGCAAATTGATAGTAAAACATTTTCCAGTGTGAATGATGCCAGCTTAGAGCACGATATACATCAAGTGATTCAAAGCTCTGAAAATACAATTGCAATCAGTCAGATATTGACACAAGCCATTTCATATCAACGTCAAGCAGAATCAGAACTATATTTAAAAGTCCGTGACTTTATGGGACAGATTAATAAACGCTGGGCAGTCTCCAGTTTTAGTGCGTTAACTTCACATAAAAAATCTAGCAGTACCGATATTCATGAGCGGCCTGACCATGATGAAATGAGCCAAATGAAACCCGTTGCAACATTGGATATTGTATTGGATACTGAACCCAGTATTTTTGATTTTCCACGTG
Source organism: Candidatus Albibeggiatoa sp. nov. BB20 (assembly GCA_016744725.1). Lineage (GTDB taxonomy): Bacteria > Pseudomonadota > Gammaproteobacteria > Beggiatoales > Beggiatoaceae > Albibeggiatoa. The sequence continues at coordinate 8,779 of JADGDW010000098.1, forward strand.
GGGCAAATGCGGGGGTTTTCTTGCATACTTTGTTTGAAAAACTAGATTTTACTTCTGATAGTGATATTTTGGCTAAACGGCTTGAATATCTGATGAGCAATGCAGGCTATGAATATGAGCAATGGCATTCTATTTTATTGAAATTTATACATAATGTATTGCAAACTCCGCTGAATACAGAAAATCCACAGTTTGTATTAGGTCATATCAGTAAAGATAAGCGTCTTGATGAGTTGGAGTTTTATTATCCATTAAATCCGATTCAGCCTCGTGATATTCAAGCTATTTTTCAACAACATGCCCAATCGATGCAAGTGCCTTTAAATCCTCAATTTAATCGTTTAGAGTTCTCACCTGTACAAGGTTTGCTCAAAGGCTATATTGATATGGTTTTTGAGTTTGAGGGCAAATTTTATATTGTGGATTATAAAACCCATTTTTTAGGTAATCAGCCGTATGATTACCAATTTGAGCAACTTAATTTTGTGGTGCAGCGTGAGCGTTATTTACTGCAATATCATATTTATACTGTGGCTTTACATCGTTATTTAAGTTTGCGTTTAGCAGATTATAATTATGAACAGCATTTTGGCGGTGTATATTATTTGTTTGTACGTGGAATGCGTCCAGAATGGGGCAATGAGGCTGGTGTTTTTTATGATATGCCGTCGAAAGATTTGATTGAGGCATTGTCTGAATTATTTGGGATAAAAGATGCTTAATATGATTATTCAATCTAAGCTTACTTTTATAACATTGCTAAATGCTTTACTTAATCACGAATAAACAAGAACAGTTATCATATTCTAGTTAAAAAACATATCTAAAGCATTGCAATTTTTGGTTTTATTATATGTAAATATTAATTCATGAGTTGAGTATTGTTTTAAACATATACCGATTTTTGTAGTAAATACAGGTTATTTATGTTTTAGCCTAAATAGCTTACTGCAATTAGATTCAGGCTTTCAGTATCGTGATGGTTATAAGCCTTAGCTATTGAATCTATTCAGAAAAATGCAAAACTAATAATTATTTATCAACGTCATCTAAGTTTCATGTAGGATAATTAAAATAAAATAGCCGAAATGAATATATTGGCTTGAATAACGATTGATACTATAGTGAATTTCTTGTTATGTGTGAGGACTGGCAGTCCTGAAATACTTTAAATATCAAATAGTTTTAAAACCAAGGACTGCCAGTCCTGTATCATCTTAAAATAAAATGACTATATCAATAAGCGCCAAGATGGCAAACCCATTGTAAAAAGGAATATGCAATGTTTAGATTCCACAAGATTTCTATCAAGAAAAAGCTCAGCTTTATTATTGTCACAACCAGTATGATAGTGGTCTTGTTGGCAACGGGTGCATTTGTCGCAAATGATTTAATTAGTTTTAAAAAAAATATGGTTGCAGATTTAAAAACACTGGCAGATATTATCGGAAAAAATGCCACCGCAGCACTCATGTTTGATGATGCGGATACCGCTGGAGAAAATATAACCTCATTAAAAGCAGACCAAACCATCGTCATGGGTGCGATCCTGAGTAAAGAAGAAATATTTGCAAATTATATTAGGGAAGGGGAGCATTCAAGCAATATCTTATCAGATACCAATATCTTAAATTTTATTGAAAATCCACAATTGCAACATCGATTTACCCGGCTTTATGTAGATATTTATCGACCAATGAATTTTAACGGTAAATTGCTTGGTACGGTCTATATTCGCTCGGATTTAAGCCAGCTTAATAAGCGCCTTGGGTGGGCAATGCAGGTAATTTTGGCGACTTTATTCGCTGCAATTCTTATTTCAATAGGGTTAGCCCACTGGTTTCAAACCATTATTACCAAGCCTATTTACAGCTTAGTTGAAACCATGCGTATTGTTTCGGAAGAAAAAAATTATTCTGTTCGGGAACGAAAAAATAGTGAAGATGAGCTTGGTAAACTGATTGACGGTTTTAACAATATGCTGACTCAAATTGAGACACGGAATACAGAATTAGCACAAGCAACAGAAGAAATTGTGCAATTAAATACTAGGCTTAAAGCTGAAAATATGCGCATGAGTGCAGAGTTAGATATTACCCGTCAGCTACAACAAATGGTTTTACCAAAACAAATTGAGTTGGAACAAATTAAAGAGCTTGATATTTATGGTTATATGCAGCCAGCTGATGAGGTCGGTGGCGATTATTATGATGTCTTACAGTATGGAAATCGGATTAAAATTGGTATCGGTGATGTGACGGGGCATGGTTTAGCCAGCGGCGTATTGATGTTGATGGTTCAAATGGCGGTGCGCACATTATTGGTTAATGAGGTTCATGATTACAAAGAGTTTTTAGTCACCTTAAATCGGGCTATTTATCAAAATGCACGGCGTATGGGTTCTGATAAAAATCTAACATTATCATTGATAGATTATGAAGATGGTGTATTACATTTAACCGGCCAACATGAAGAAATTTTAGTAGCGCGTAAAACAGGTGAAGTAGAACGTATTGATACGTTTGACTTAGGTTTTATTATTGGTTTAGAACCTGATATTGATGACTTTGTTTCCTGTTTAGAACTTAAGCTAGAATCTGGTGATGGTCTCATCCTATTCACTGATGGTATTACTGAAGCTGAAAATATAAACAAAGAATTTTATGGTGTTGAGCGCTTAAGTGAAATTGTGAGTCAAAACTGGGGGCTGTCATCTCATAACCTGAGTGATAAGGTGATTAAAGATGTTGAAGCTCACATTGGTAGTGCTAAAGTCTATGATGATATTACTTTACTGGTTATAAAACAAAGATAGCTCTTGCATTCATTATGATGAGCTCAACTTACGCAAATAAAAGCACTTTTCATTTAATGTAGGATGGAATAGTGCAGCGTTTTCCAACAAAATATGCGATACACTTGGGATGGTGGAATACGGTGAGTGATAGTTTATTCATAATAACTAACATCAAAAGGCTCATCTATTCCACCCTACTCTTTCAAACTTTTTTTCATTTTGCGTAACTTGAATGATGAGTTCAGAAACCTCTTATGTTTAGCATAAATAATTTAATGGATTCAATTCCTCACTCCCAAACTTGATTTGGGAGTGAGTTATTTTAGCCGCATTTATTTGCTACAGTATCCAATCTATTTTCTAAGACGTTCACAAAGCATGAGAAACAATGGTATTAATCATTTTTACGGTGGCTTCAATTGCTGCCATGTTTTGATCTGGATCAACGCCGCGTGTTGTTACAGTTAACGGCTTACCATTTTTCTTAATTTGCCATGAAATAGCCGCTTGCACTAAAGCATTGGTTTGACCACCTGGTGGAATCGTCACGCTATAATCTAGCAATTGTGGCATCGGAATATTGAACTCAAATAAAACTTCTTGCAAGGCATTCATAAACGCATCATAACCACCATTGCCGTGAGAATAAGCCTCAACCACACGATCATGATGAGCGCATTTAATCGCTGCAACAGGTTTAAGCTGATAAGTTGAATTAATGGAACAATACAGCAACTTAAATGGCCGGTCTTCAGGCATTTCAAATACATCTAAAATTAAATACGGCAAATCTTCGGTAGTGATGATTTCTTTCTTATCACCTAGCTCGATAATTTTTTTGAGTAAAACTTGCTTTTCTTCCTCACTTATTTCAATATCAAGCTCACGTAAGCACATATCTAAATTGGCTTTTCCAGATAGCTTGCCTAGTGCATATTTCGTTTTTCGATTAAATCGCTCTGGTTTTAATGGATTTGAATACAACTGACCTTTTTTATCACCATCTGCGTGAATACCAGCAGTTTGCGTAAACACATTTTTACCATAAATTGGCTTGTTATGTGCCATGCGCTGACCTGAAAACATCTCTACATATTGTGATACTTTATGCAGCTTGGTTTCATCCACATTGACCTTGATATTTAAAAAATCCCGAATTGCAATTACGACTTCGTCCAGTGGCGCATTACCCGCGCGTTCACCCATACCATTTACGGTTGTATGAATCCCTTTGATCCCTGCTCTTGCCGCCGCCAGCGCATTTGCAGTGCCTACGCCATAGTCATTATGAGGATGGAATTCAAAATGAGTCTGGGGATAACGTTGAATTACTTGGCTAATATATTCATAAGTTTCAAATGGATTAAAAATACCCAAAGTATCGGGTAATAAAATCCGCTGCACAGGTAATTCATTCAATGCTTCAATTAAATCAAATATATATTGAGGTGAATCTTTAATCCCATTAGAAAAATCCTCTAAATAGACATTGGTTTGTAAACCATTTTCGGCAATCGAATTGATTGTGGCGCGAATATCTTCAATATGTTGCTCAGGCGTTTTACGTAATTGTTCTGAACAGTGCTTATATGAGCCTTTGGTTAATAAATTGAGGCGTTGAATCCCAACTGATTTTGCCCACTGAACAGAGCGGTCTCCATCAATAAAGCTTAAAATTTCGAATTTATCAACAAACCCAGCATCTTGAGCCCAATCCAATATTTTTTTAACTGTTTTCTTTTCACCTTCAGAAACCCGAGCTGAGGTAATTTCTAAACGATCAACTTTAACCTCAGTCAGTAAAATTTTTGATAAGGTGAGTTTTTCTTCAGTGGTATAAGAGACATTTTGCATTTGCTCGCCGTCTCTTAAGGTTGTATCCATTATTTCTAAGCTTGGTACAGTACTCAAAATCAATTCCCTCTAAAAACCAATAGTCAACGTACTCTCTTCCCTTGCAAGCTTTTGCATCAACTTGCACTCCTTAGGATGGTGGTGCTGTTTTTATAAGTATAAGCTTGATTGCAGTCTAACAAATAAGCATAACTCTATAAAGCTTGGTCAGATTTGTAAAAAGCCAAACCTTATAAGATAAAAAATATTACTCATTATTCGATGGGTTTATAGTAGAATAATGAAGAATACCATAGTATAGGAGTCACCTATGAATATTTTGAAGAATCTGCGTTATAGCTTGATATTCATCTATTTGTTTATGTTTGCTATTTCACAGCCCAGTTACGCTTTTTTTAGTTTTTTTGCCAAAACTGAGACAATTGAGCTAGAGCTGGTTTATAGTTCAGAAAAACAAGCATGGTTTAATGAAGTGATTCCTGCCTTTAATCAAGCTAAATTAGGTGATGAAAAGAAAAAAATTATCGTACAAATTAATGCAAAACCGATGGGTTCAGGTGAAATGATGCAAATGTTGGTTGACGGTACACATCAGCCACATCTAGTAAGTCCAGCATCTAATATTTTTATCAAATTATATAATGCAAGAGCAGAAAGTGACGCACAGAAAACCCTTGTCAATGACACACATAATTTAGTGTTGTCCCCTGTTGTAATTGCCATGTGGCAGCCGATGGCAGAGGCCTTGGGTTGGCCAGATAAATTAATTGGTTGGGAAGAAATTTTTAAATTAGCCAATAGTGAAGAGGGTTGGGGAGAATTTGGACATCCTGAATGGGGTAGATTTAAATTTGGTCACACTCATCCTGAGTACAGTAATAGTGGCATGATCTCAGCTTTAGCAGAGGCTTATGCTGGTGCAGGTAAAAATCGGGTATTAAAAATTAAAGATGTTGAAAAGCAGAAAACCAAGGATTTTATCCAAGCGATTGAACGTTCGGTGATTCATTATGGTCGTTCAACGGGCTTTTTCAGTAAAAAATTATTTGCTCATGGTTCAAATTTATTGAATGCTGTGGTGCTATATGAAAACATGGTGATTGAGTCTTATTTACCTCAATATAAGCTAGAATCTCCTATTGTAGCAATTTATCCTAAAGAAGGGACATTCTGGAGCGATCATCCGATTGGCGTTGTAGAACGTGAATGGGTTTCAAAAAAACATCGTGCAGCAGCAAAAATATTCACTGATTATTTATTAGCCGAAGCACAACAAGTCAAAGCACAACAATATGGTTTAAGACCTGCTAATTTGGATATTCCATTACAAGCCCCATTTGACATTGCTCATGGTGTTGATCCAAAACAACCTCAAACCATCTTACCGATTCCTCAGGCTAAAGTGATGGAAAAACTGTTAACAATTTGGCAAAAGAATAAAAAACATTCGGACATTATGCTGGTTTTTGATATTTCAGGCAGTATGAAAGGGCAGAATAAAATCCAATTTGCCCGTGAAGGTGCATTGGAATTATTAGAGATGTTAAAAGCAGAAGATAAGTTTTCTTTATTATTGTTTAATCATAAGATTTCATGGCTAGGAAAACAGCAATACCTAGAATCTAATCGACTGTTTTTTGAGCATGTTCTGAATACAATTAGAAGTAATGGTGGGACAGCTCTCTATGATGCAATTGACAGTGCTTACGATTATATGGTTGAAAATTTTAAAAACGACAGTATTTCAGCAATTATTGTATTAAGTGATGGTACAGATGGGCATAGCAAGGATGCAACATTAGAAAGTTTACTAGAAAAAATTAAGCAATCAAGTAACAAAGATATAGGTATTTATCCTATTGCGTATGGTGCTGATGCAGAAATATCTATTTTGAAAAAGATTGCAGAAGCAGCCTATAGTAAAGCGTATTCTGCGGAAACAACCGATATTGGGGTTGTATTTCAAGATATTGCAACGTTCTTTTAAATCAGTATATGCTTAAATCAAGGATTTCCCAACTGAACATCATCATTGAGTTGGGAAGTGGCTTGATGAAACTATTGATTAGAATCACCACAGATTTATCCAGCTCATTGATCGTCTCTTACATTTATACAACCATCAAGCTTAATTCAACTTAAACTAAAATAACAGCTTCAGCATAACAAATTATCTATTTGATTTAAAAATAATATATAGAAATCATCCTCAATAAAAATATAAAATAAGCTTATTATTGAAATAATTATCTAAATTACAGATAAAATTGCTATTTATAAAAATTCACTGACTGGGATTAATCGCCATAAATGTCACAAAAGCGGTATTGGCGTTGATAATTTCAATCTGCTCAAAGCCTAAGCTATCTAACGTTTCTATATACCAAGTAAACGGCGAGGTGACTAAAACTCCTTCAATTTGCTGGCGTTTTTGCTCAATTTCTTGTTCTGATACACCATTAGTCCGTTTCATATCGTAATACAATTCATGGGTACATTCGCTAGAAGAAACTTTATCAGTCAAAATTAATGTGCCGCTCGGTGCTAATGAACGTTTAATTGCGGCAAGATACGCAACTCGCTCTGGGATAAAATGCAACGTCCAATTATTAATGACATAATCAAAAGGGGCATATTGCTCTGGAAACTGTTCGGAATGAATTAAGGTGGCTTTATCAAATGATTTGGCTAACATATCGGCGGAACATTCTACACCGTAAATATTTTCATAGCCTTGTTGATGCAATTGTTTTAAAGTTTCGCCTAATGCGCTGCCCACATCGATGATTTTAGGTTGTTGCAACTTGCTTTTACTAATCACCCGTATACAAAGATCAATCACCCGCAAATAATCAGGAATTTCCCGTCTCGCAATCTGTTCAAATTGTTGAGCTATGTTTGCGTCAAACTTCCATAAACCTGTATCGTCATCTTGTTTTAAAGCATGGGCTTGCTGTTGATACGCTTTTGTATTGTTTTGAGCAACAGGGTCATCTGTCCAATGGCGTTTTTCACCCTGCTGTTGGGGCAAATTACTTTCCAGTGTGACAAGTGGTTTTGCTACTGCGTCACAATAATAATGTGCGGCAAATCTAATGTGTAAGTCGGTGTCACCTAACACATGTTCATCATAAATAATCGTATCAGGGCTAATAGGAAAATTGAGTTTTTGTTGTTTGTTAAAGCCATTCAAGCCAAATAAAATATCTAATGCGGGGAGTGAAGTCGTCGCAGAAATACCAAACATAGATTGATTGCCTTCAGCAAGATTTACTTCTTGGTCGCTGACATATTCCGTTACAGCGACATCAAGCGGTAATATTCCAGAGCGCATACCGGGTGGATAATTGGTTTCAACAATCACACTTTCTTTACATAAACGGCAAATTGCATCGATAATACTTTTGGTATCAATAAAATGATAAAGAATGCCAGCCACAACAACTAAGTCAAAATGCTTAGATGCGGCTTGTGTAAGATAACTACGTACATCTTGCTGAACTACTGTTGCACGCTGCCCCCAATGTGAGAGTAACTCTTGTGATTGTTGTGCATAATTTTTCTGGACTTCCACTCCCGTATAGCTTATTGCGCCATTAAACAATACCCATTGGCCTGCCGCACCATAACAAGAGCCTAAATCAAGAATATGTTTATCTTTGACCATATCAGGAGGAAGTAAGACCGAAAATTTAGTTTCAAGAAATACTTTGCTAACAGGATTAAAACCACGATTGCGCCGATTATCTTGTTCATAAAAAGCGGGGAAATCATCAAAAGCTAATTTTGGTTTCATTTCTTCAGAGAACATATTGTTATCCAACAAATTTATTTTAGTCAAGATTTGTTAATACTAAAGTTGAGTTGCTTTTTTGCTACGAATTGATGTTGAATAAAAACAGGGCAAGCTATTTCCATACGTCCATGACCGCCTTAAACCTCATCAAACTTGAGAATAGAATCCAACAGACTCAGCGGACTACTATAGTCAATTCTGTCTTGAGTGCGAGGACTGGCAGTTCTTTTATACTTTAAATATCAATCAGTTTTAAAATCGTGGATTGCCAGTCCTGTATCACTTTAAAATAAAACGACTATAAAATCACATCCATTGCCTGTTGAAAAAGCTGTAAAGCCGCTGGATTTATGCTTTTACAGTTTTATCTCTAACTTAGGTTTTGGCTTTAATTTTACTCAATATTCGTCCAGATTTTGACTTTCTAGCTCATTATGAGGTTATCACTGTATGATTTAATAAAAGATGATCCGAACTATTGCTATTCTATAAATCTTAATTATATACATTTTGTCTGATTTTTAAACTATATAATAATGAGGATTTATAAAAGGGAATTAAAAGTCTTTATTCTTAGATTTAGATACAATTCTCCAGGTAGGCAAAATGGTCCATAATACAAGAACGAGTGTAGATAATACCATTCCGATATTTGTTCCAAAAAACTTTTGAAATACCGCACCTGTATACCCTAGCAAAGCAGATATGTCTAATTTTAAAAGTATTAGTATTCGAGATAAATCAACAGGATTAAACATCGTAGCGATTAATGAAAACTTGTCTAATGGATACTCTTG
>JADGDW010000099.1 GCA_016744725.1 Candidatus Albibeggiatoa sp. nov. BB20
TAATAAAACTATTGATTTTATAGGTCAGTGTATTTATGATTTTGTTGATATGTTTTCTATTCTTATGTATACCACTACCTATCCTGAATTTATTTCAGTTTCAGTAGAAGAAAAAGGCAAGTTCATACTTTATCCCTCTATGGCTATTAGCAAAGAAGCGATAGAACAATGGAAAAACGAAAATTTATCTTATAATGACACGTCTATAAAATCATATCCGCTATCACCTTATCCTGATGAAACAAATCAGTATTGTAAAAATTGTATTGATATAAAAGCAGTTATAACGAAATGGCTAGAAAAAAGGCACGATTTTTCTATTATTGCTCAGGAGATTCAAAGTAGAACGAAATACTCAAACCTATATAAAGCATATGGCAAAATTGTTTTATATGCAGCTCAACTTGAAGCTATTGCAAAACTTGAACTTGAATTATCAGAAGAAGAGAAGGAGCCATGTACTCAGAAGTGTACAATTAAGCAAGAAGTAGAGGAATGTAAAAAATCAAAACAAAAAAAGAGAAATACTTTGATTAACAACATTAAATATGCTTATACAATCAACAAATATGCAAATATAAAAATAAAAGATCAATTATGCTTGCTTCTTCCACCTCCAGATCATGATTCTTCCAAAAAATATGTAGAAAGAAAAAGGCAAATAAAAGAACAATTAGAGTTGCTTCCACCAGATCATGATTCTTTAGGAATTGAGAAACACCTAGACCTAGGTACACAAGTATCTGGTTTACGAAGTGATATTATTCACTCTGCAAGCAAACCACGAGATGAATTAAAAGTACTGAACACCCTTAAAATTATTGAAATAGGGAGAATTTCGGGATATATAGAAATGATTGTACTTGGTTATGTGTTGAGCAAACTAGAAATAGACTGTCACATTATTTCTAAATATCAAGATAGATTTACATATCCTTAAAATTGTATTCCCCCCAAAACCCTCCAATTCACAGCCCTTTTCCAAAAATTGCACAAGCTACTGCAATCCATTATAGTATCCATCAACAATCCTTTATGTTATTTACTCCTCAGTGAAACCATGTCAGCACAAACTCGAATTCGTGAAATTCCCTATAATTACACCTCATTTTCTGACCGAGAAATTATTATTCGTTTACTCGGTATGGAACAATGGGAAATCCTAAATCAACTACGTGGACAACGGCGTACAGGTCGTTCGGCACGGATGTTATTTGAAGTTTTGGGCGATATGTGGGTGATTCAGCGCAATCCCTTCATTCAAGACGATTTACTTGATAATCCCAAACGGCGTGACCTACTGATTGGCGCATTAAAACACCGTCTCAAACAAATTGAAGACCGTGCTGATGGCAATCAATTAGCCCTGCAACTGCTTAATGCTGCTAAAAAAGCGGTGGCTGAATTTGAACAACAATTAGTCGCAACCAAGCAACTACGTCAACAGATTTTCAGCAAACTTAAAAAAGTCACCCGTAAAGACAATATCCGCTTTGATGGTATGGCGCGAGTATCTCATGTGACCGATGCAACTGACTGGCGGGTGGCATATCCTGCGGTGGTGTTATATCCCGATACAGAGCATGAAATCATTGATTTAATTGAAAAATGTATTGAATTGGAATTGACCGTGATTCCTCGTGGTGGCGGTACAGGTTATACGGGTGGGGCAGTGCCTTTGCACGAAAACTCAGTGGTAATAAATACCGAAAAACTGGAAAAAATCGAAAATCCTGAAAAAATAACCCAAAATGACAAACAATTCAATATTGTCCATGTTGAAGCAGGTGCAATCACAGCCCAAGTGGCACGTAAAGCCGCTGAATATAAATTGATTTTCGCAGTTGATCCAACCTCACAAGAAGCCTCCACCATCGGTGGCAATATTGCCATGAACGCAGGTGGTAAAAAAGCCGTATTGTGGGGAACAACAATTGACAATTTATTATCGTGGAAAATGGTCACACCTGACGCGAAATGGTTAGAAGTGGAGCGATTAAACCATAATTTAGGTAAAATTCACGATGAGCCTTATGCTGAATTCCGCTTAACTTATTATGAAAAAGATGGCAAAACCCAAATCGGCACACCTAAAACGTTAAAAATTGCTGCAACTGAGTTTAGAAAACAAGGTTTAGGCAAAGACGTAACAAACAAATATTTAGGCGGCTTACCCGGTGCACAAAAAGAAGGCTGTGATGGTTTTATCACTTCGGCAAAATTCGTTTTATATCCAGAACCTACACACATTCGTACTGTCTGTTTAGAGTTTTTTGGCTCAGACCTCAGCCGTGCCGTACCCGCGATTGTCGAAACCAAAGATTATTTAGACGGCTTGGACAACGTATTATTAAGCGGTATGGAACACCTTGATGAACGCTACATTCGCGCAGTCAAATACAGCACCAAAGCACCACGCCACGAATTGCCTAAGATGTTGCTTTTAATCGATATTTCTAGCGAAGATGAACAAGCTGTCGGGGCAGCCGCATCACATATCGTCAAATTAGCCAACACCCGAGATGCGGAAGGTTTCATCGCCGTGACCCCAGAAGCGCGGAATTTATTCTGGCAAGATCGCAAACGTACCGCCGCCATAGCCGCCCACACCAACGCATTTAAAGTCAATGAAGACGTGGTAATTCCGTTGGAAAACTTGGCGCAATACAATGATGAAATCGAGCGCATCAACATTGAACATTCCACCGCGAATAAAGTTAAAATCATTGATAAAGTATTGGAATATTTAGATTCTGATATGCCTGAATTGCGGCAAACAGATGAAGAAGATTTTGCTGACAGTGCGGAAAATGATGTGATTATCAATCGCAAAAAACAGGCCGCCCAAGATCATTTGCAAGCAGCGCGTCAACGTTGGGTGAGCTTGATGGATAACTTGGATAATGCACCTGATGAGTTTAAATATTCGCTGTTGGAAACCACGCAACAAGCGATTCAGCCCAATGATACAATTTTTCGCATGATGCAACGTCGGGATTTGCGTATTTCTTACCGTGAATCGGTTGCAAAGATTTTAAATGAAATTTTTGTAGGACAGGCATTTAATCAAGTTCGAGAAAAATTGCTTGATATTCACAAAAAATTGCGTAACAGCCGAGTGTTCATTGCATTACATATGCATGCAGGTGATGGCAATGTGCATACAAATATTCCAGTACATTCAAATGATTATGAAATGCTACATGAAGCAGAAGATGTCGTTGATAAAGTAATGGAAATTGCGGAAAGATTGGGGGGTGTGATTTCAGGCGAACATGGAATTGGTATCACTAAGTTGCGATTTCTAAAACCTGAACTGCTTGAAAAATTTAATCAATATAAGTCACAAGTTGATCCCAAAGGTATTTTTAACCGTTCAAAATTAACCAAAGAAGGCGGCTTGCAAAACGCGTATACACCTTCTTTACGTTTATTAGAGCAAGAAGCCCTTATTTTAGAAGCCAGTGCGCTGGGTGATTTAAACCATGCTATCAAAGATTGTTTACGTTGCGGCAAGTGTAAACCTGTGTGTAATACCCATGTGCCACGGGCTAATTTATTGTATTCTCCACGCAATAAAATTCTTGCAACGGGCTTGATGATTGAGGCTTTCTTGTATGAAGAGCAAACTCGACGCGGGATTTCCTTGCGCCATTTTGATGAAATGAATGATGTGGCTGACCATTGTACGGTGTGTCATAAATGCCTTGCACCTTGCCCAGTGAATATTGATTTTGGTGATGTCACAATTAAGATGCGGGAAATTCTTAAATCTTATGGAAAACGTCGCTCTAGTGTGACAACGAAAGCAGCCATGTCTTTTCTCAATATTACTGATCCAACCAAAATTAAATTGATGCGTAAAGGCTTAATTGAATGGGCATTTATGGGACAGCGTTTTGCACACAGCGCATTCAAAAAAGTAGGTTTGTTACCGAAAAAACAGCCTGCTGCCACCACGGGTAAAATGTCTGTACCAACGCAGGTGATTAATTTTGTTAAACGTCCGATGCCAGCGCAAGTACCCGCACGAACCATGCGTAGCTTGTTGAATGTAGAAGATAATAATATTGTACCAATTTTGCGTAATCCTGAAAAAGTCAATGATGATAGCGATGCGGTGTTTTATTTCCCTGGTTGTGGTTCTGAGCGTTTATTCAGCCAAGTGGGTACAGCGACATTGGCGACTTTATACGAATTGGGCGCGGAAACGGTGTTGCCACCGGGCTATTTATGTTGTGGTTATCCGCAAACGTCGGTTGGCGATGTGGCGAAAGGTTCGCAAATTACCATGCAAAACCGTATTTTATTTCATCGCATTGCCAACACTTTGAATTATATGGATATTAAAACCGTAATTGTATCTTGTGGGACGTGTATGGATCAATTGCTAAAATATGAGTTTGCACAAATTTTTCCAGATTGTCGCTTGTTAGATATTCATGAGTATATGTTGGAAAAAGGCATGACCTTGGACGGCGCACAGGGTGAAAAATACATGTATCACGATCCGTGTCACTCGCCAATGAAAACCTATCAGCCAATGAAAGTCACGTCTGAATTGTTGGGTAAAGAGGTGATTTTATCTGAACGTTGTTGTGGTGAGGCGGGGACTTTTGCGACTTCTCGCCCTGATATTGCGACGCAAGTGCGCTTTCGTAAACAGGAAGAGTTAGATAAGGGAATGCAAAAACTCGATGTCGCTGAAGATGAAACTGTTAAATTATTAACCTCTTGTCCTGCTTGTACTCAGGGTTTATCGCGTTATCGAGATGAAAGCAATATTGATGTGGATTATATTGTGGTTGAGGTGATGAAGCAGAAATTTGGCGATGATTGGCAACAAAATTTCCTAGATAACGTCAATAAAGGTGGGATTGAGCGGGTGTTGTTGTAGTTATTCATGAAGCAGAGCTTCTGGGCAGTACTCCCAAATTCTATTTGGGAGTTAGGTATATTGCCCCATGTAGTGCTTACCCTCATTAAATGCATCAGCAAAATTCTGTGTAGAATTATGAAAATGATCAAAGTTTTTGAAACCTGCCATCTCAGTTGGCTTCTATAAGAATACGTTTTTCCCAAAGCCATGAGGTTATTTTTTGTCCCTGAGAAGGCGCAATTTGTTTTTCCCATAAACTAGGAATGGCTGCATAAGATAATTTTTGTGGGAGAACGGAAAGAAGTGCAATTAAATTAACCCCATCCAGATAAGCAACTGCCTCATCAATATTAGGGTGTTTCAATACCTGCTGTTCTTCTACAAATACACCGTCAAGCACGGGCGACTTCTCAATTTGAGTATCAGGTGAGAGCTGAACCTGTATATGTGGTTGAGCTGGTTCAGATAGAGTAGGTGGCAGTGTTATGGATGGTTCAACCACTTTGGTATTCCCGCCGCGCTCATGCCAGAAGGCTTCTGGGCGCACGATGGATATTCGCGAATATTCATTACGTGTTTTTTCTTGAAACTGTTTGATGCGTTCAGTCATACGTATGTTGAAAAACTGTTTTGCCAGTTCTGTATTTTCTGGTTTTTTCAGAATAGTATGCACAACCACTGCCGCTTGCAAGGCGGAAAGTAACGCTAAGTGTACTCCTTGTGAAGACAGGGGATCAACACTGATACAAGCATCCCCAACACGAATATGCTGATTGCTGATCGGGTCTGCAGAGTGGTAACTGGAAGCATCACAAGCTTTGGTTTCCGTGCATTGTTGCCCCATTTTATGAGGTTGCAAAAGTGGAAATTGTTGTAACAAATGTTCATAGTGCGCTTGCAGGTTTTCATGTTTTTCAGACTTAACATGGCGCGGATCGCAGAAAACTGACACAACGGCTTTATCCCGTGCAGTCTGTGCATACCACAACCATGCCTCTTCACCTGACTCAATTAAACCATCAAATTCTGGCACAATTTTCAGCTCCCAACCCGCATGAATCGCAAGCAAAGAGGGACTATCTTTGATAGTGGGGACACGGAAGGCTGAATGCCGACCAGAGGCATCAACAATAAACTGTCCTGTCAATACTTGACGTTTTCCAGCCTGCTCAATAGTCATTTGCCAGCCTGAATGTTTGAGAGACTGTGTTTTAAGCATCTGAGCAGGTTGGTAAACACTCACACCAGCCTCCTCTGCTTTGTTCAATAGGAGCTGATCCAATACACCCCGATTCACATGAAACCCAGGTTGTGGCACAAACTGAGTTTCTGAACGTCCCCAACTCACCGCTGTGAGATTACGTTGCCAAAATTGTGCTTGATGAAACTCATCACCCAATCCTAAATATTGCAGTAAAGCAAGGGTGCGATCTGATAAACAAATGCCAACATGGGTACGCGGGAAGGGATAGCGTTCTACGATAGCAACGTTTAGCCCCATTATTGCCAATTGAATCGCTGTTGCTGTGCCTGCGGGGCCTGCCCCAACGATAATGACATCATGTTTAGATTTCATCATTTGAGCACCTTAGTTAAGATTTCGGGTTGTTGCTGCGACATTTCCGCATAGACTGTTAAACAATAATGCAACCAGCCTCGAATATAATCACAAGCAGGACGACCTCGTTTTATCACTTCATAATGACAACTGCCTGAACACAGGTAACGCGCCCAACAATGTGTACAAGCTGATTGACTATCAAGATGCCGACCCGACAACCATGTTGCTTGTTTATCTGGATCAGTTCCTTGTTTTGCACTGCCCATATGTCCAGCATCATCATTTATAAAGCGGTGGCAAGCATATAATTCGCCTTCCGCGGACACGCCCATATAACCACCACCTGCACCACAGGGATACAGTTCTTGTTCACGAGAATGAATACGTTGCAGCATTTTAGTCAGATTACTGAACGGCAATATTTTTCCTTGCTCTGCTTCTGCTCGAAAGGTTTCGCCACATTGAATCAATTGTTGTAGCAGTGTTTCAAAGTCAGTCGCTTGCATTTCTTCTTGACCCGACGGCGCACTTAACATGGGTGAAAACATGACATCATCAAATCCCATCTCAAATAATCCTGTCATGATGTCTGGAAGATCAAGATTCTTTGGTGTCACCGTCACTCTGGCGAAAACCCGATAGGCACGATTAGGCATATCTAGCAGACTACGCACACGTTGCTTCACTTGTTCAAAGCTGCCTTTGCCAGATAAAAAAGGGCGTAATTGATCATTGGTTGCTTGTAGACCATCAATGCTTACCGTCACCATAAAGCCAAATTTCTGAAACAATTCCATGTCTTCAGCTCGGATTAAAGTGGCATTGGTTGTCATAGTGAAACCGATACCCACACCACGAGCAGCAGCTTCTATGGCAGCATAGCGAGTCGCCGCATGTAATGTTTGGCGGTTGCTAAGCGGTTCACCGCCCATAAAAGCTAAGGTTACTTTGTCACCCGGTTGCGTCCCTGCAAACAAGCGATCAATCGCACTCTGTGCTACCTCAGTTGGCATATCCCCAGCCTCGCCGCCGAAAGTCCCTTGTTGAGCATAGCAGTAGGTGCAACCAAGGTTACATTTTTGTGCTACAGCCAATGATAGGGCTTTCAATGGGACACGTTTCGGTGCTTCCAACCTGTACGGAGGCAGGGTTAACAAGCCCAATCCCAACCCCATCAATTCCGCTCGTTCCATGTCATTAAACTGTAAGGCGGTTTCGATGAGATTGCTCTGTTCAATAGGCAAGTGTACCAATCGTCCACCTTCAACATCGAATAGAAATTGTTCAGAGCCAGAGTTAACGATATGGAACTTTGTTGAACATTGTTGCATTTTTTAAAACCAATGTGTGGAGAATGGGGGGATTGTTATTCAGGATAATATTGTCAATTAACCCTTTTGGTTATCTGTTGGGTGCAATGAGAATGGTGGTTGAGGTGTTTTACCAGCATTATCCTCTTTCACTCTTTCTCTCTCATATAGAAGAGAGCTACCTTCCTTCTTACGTGCAACCCCCATCATATCAACATATGCGTTAAGGTCTTCGGGGTTATCCATACGATTTTCTCGATCATCATTGTCAGTAAACTGTTTACGAGATAAAAATCTATCATTAGGTTCATCTTTAAATCTCAGTATATTTGGGTACTCTGCTGTCCACCAAGCAAGACATTCCGTCAAATCTGTTTGCCAAGCAGAACAGAGGCCGCCAGTAAGTGCTCCATGTTCTACCATGCCTTTTTTATATCTTGGGCGAATTTCATATTTAGCAATATCCATTTCACCGCGTGGATAAAATGCTTCTGAGGGGTTTGGTAATACTTCATTACCACGTTCAGCTAAGCATACTTCCATACCTGGATGATAGTCGCCATTAATGGTATTCATCATATCAATGTCCATCTGATAGCCATTTCCCTCAAGAGATGCATTTTCAGGAATATGTAGAAGGTGTCTAGTCACTTTTAGAAAGTTTTTATTATGTGTATCAACGTTCTTACTAGGAATTACATCAGGTGAATGTTGTTGTGGTGCAACAATGACGCAAGCTGGAATAATATCAGTATCATTGATACCTTCTAAAGCCACATTTATAGAGCCATCCGATGTTGTGTCTTGTATACCATTATCCTTATACCAATGATCTTTATATGATGGAATCTCTGTTGTTGCTGTTTTTCTGTAGACCCCACCTTTAGGAGGAATGAATAAACCTTTACCAGTAATACTTCCCAACCAAATCTCTTCTCTACCATTTGATTCCAAAGGATTTTTTCCTTTTAAAGGTGCTTCTTTTTCACCACTAGCACTTGCAATTGCTTCAACTACAGCAGTTTCACAATTAGATCGATTGTTAAGCTTTCTATTAGCAATGTGAGCAGTCCAAGTCGCTTTTAACCCCAGTTGACTCATAATTGCTTCGGTTAACTCCCCAATTTCACAGCCAGTATCATCATAGGCAAATATTTTAAACTGTACAGCCTGTCTTTTCATCCAGTGGAGACCATTCTGCTCAGACATATAGTCAAAGCTTTCCCCTTTCTTTCGCTTTTTTTCACTTTCGAAGAATTCATAATAATCCTCGTTATTTGCGAGCCGAGCTACGCCTATTGCAGGGTGAATTTTGAAGGCTTTCACGTTACATAAATCGTTTGGAAAGGTCATAATTTAACTCCTTGTGTCAGTGTTTTGTTAATGAGTAATTTCACAAAATAGCTTTGCAAAATATATTGAAGTGAATAAGTAAGATTTGATATTCCTTAATCTAAAAAATTAACCATGTTGGTTATACTCAAAAGGAATCCCAATTTTAGTCTTTGCAGCTTCTTTAACGATATTAACTGCTGCCACTCTCATCCCATTCATATCGTCAACTGCATAATTATATGCTTTGTCTTTATCATGAGAATTTTCACAGTTGAATGCTTTTTGAAGGTTATTAACCATAGATGTATACTGCTTGTTAAATCTGTCCATATATATTCTTACATCACCTTCATAATTTTCAGCTTTGACATTTTTTACAAAATCGACCTTGCCACATGGGTCAAAATCAAGCTTACTTCCTGAATAAGAGTATTTTGAGCCTTGATACGGCTCATCTGTCAGGTATTTTTCCTTGATAATAGATTCGAACCGATAATAATGCCCAGGTAGACCTTCTGAATCGATGGGGTTATCTGTAGATGCTCCCTCACCTTGCCCAATGACCCACTCTAGATATCGAACAGCCGATTCTTTATCCTTAATCTCGAGATCGAAACCGTCCTTCAGTGGAAAATTGGATTTAGGACATCCTTTCTTATAACCAATATCCTTGAATTTCATATCTCCCTTCACAATTTTTATTTGTTTATAGGCATTTTTTTCTGCCTTCTCAAATAAGTTGGGAATACTATCACTATTAATAATATTGATAACTCCCTTATAAAACTCTCCAATAGTTTTAGGTTTACTTACCACTTTCTCTGACTGTGCCGCATCTGATTGCATTGCAAAAGACATATTTATAGGATAATCATGATTGGTTTCTGGAGCTTCAATACGCATAAAAACATTTTTAACAAGATCACAAGAAAAGGATTCAAGGTTAATTTCAAGTGGTTCACTGAGCATATCTAACGTATGAGGAAATGTTTTAGGAACAGCATCTATAATATTAGGAGACATACCAATAGCATTCATAAGATTGGCTACTACCGTCATATGCATCATTTCTTCTTTAGCAATTCGAATAATCAATTTCTTGATTGGATCATTTTTTGCCGAAGTCAGGCTAAAAGCTGCTGAAAGATATATGGGTATAGTGGCAAACTCTAAGTGTAAAGCAGCCTTTAATAAGGTCTCAAAATGTTCACAAGCTTGATTTCCAGTAACGTGCCCTCCTTGAATATTGACTAGCATATCTGCCAAATCTGGATGAATTTCTAAGGGCTGGTGAGGATAACTAGGAATAGGAGAAGAAACTTTATCACTCATAACAATTAACCTTATTAATGTTAAGAAAAAATGGTTTAGCAATTATTGAAATTAAAAAATATATGTATTTAACTACAATTTGCTCATGTCGTGATAAGTATCATAATAGGAAGTGAATAGGCTGTAAATACAACTAAAGTTGTAGGTATTACAACTAAAGTTGTAGTTTTTACTACTTTAGTAGTAATTTTTTTAGCGTTAATTTAAATATTTTTTGTGATTGCGGTTTTGTGATTTATATTCGAGCGTTAAAGATTATGTAACAAGATATAGCCATGTAGATTTTGGGCTGTATCTTTTGGTGGTTTGAACGGGGAGAAAGAATTGAGATAAATGAACGAAAAAATTAATGGTGGGCAAAAGATATTTTTACTCTCATTTCTTCCTTG
Organism: Candidatus Albibeggiatoa sp. nov. BB20; assembly: GCA_016744725.1. Taxonomy (GTDB): domain Bacteria; phylum Pseudomonadota; class Gammaproteobacteria; order Beggiatoales; family Beggiatoaceae; genus Albibeggiatoa. The sequence continues at coordinate 10,807 of JADGDW010000099.1, forward strand.
CTCCTGTCGGTTTATTCCCAGAAAAATTAAGCTATAGTCCATAAGGCTATTTTACTGCTTTTCATATGTACAACTCTTAATTTATTGATTTTAAATGTTGCAACAACTCTCATATACTGTTTATTGTAGTTTGAGCTGTTTTCTCAAAAGAAGCACTCTTTGATGATATTTAGATCAATTTAAGCTGTGTCAAATTCATTGAGAGTATATCTAATCTAGCACCAAAGTTTGAAACTGTGCTAGCGTCACTCATATTTATGTTTTGATTCTGGTTGTTCCGCAAACCAAATTGCATCGATGAGGAGCATTATCGCGCCAATAGTAATTGCACTATCCGCAATATTAAAAACAGGCCAATGCCAATATTGATAGTATATATCTATAAAATCAACAACATATCCGTAGAGTAGACGATCAATCAAATTATTGCCAATAGCCCCACCTAAAATCATAGCCAAAGCACTGTTAATCCAGACATCAGAACGTGGTGTGCGTGCCATCCAGATTAAAATAATAATACTGATAACTAAGGCTAAAACAATAAAAAGCCAGCGTTGCCAACCACCTGCATCGGCCATAAAGCTAAAAGCAACCCCCGAGTTATACAACAAGGTTAAATTGAAAAAAGGCAAGATTTCTACAGCTTGACCTAATGTCAGAGTGCTATTTGCCCAAATTTTACTAGCTTGGTCGAGTATAACGACAATGACACTAATCCATGCCCAAAATAAGCCGCTATGTATTAATTTATGTTTGGTTTGAGACATACAACCATATCCATTTAAAAGTGCAATTGATTTATGAATTAACCACTTTTCACATCATCCCTAAACAATGCAGTCTATTGAAATCAAACCACACAAGGAGTGAATTTATATTGAACTGAGCTTAATTTATCGATGTTACGTACACCAATCAATAAATTACAAAGTGTCTAGGTCATTTAATAATTTATGAGGTTTACGTAACATGAGTGAGTTGGTTATATTACCTTAGAAAAATGTTGCTCTTTAGCTTGACGTAGATAAATGTCAAATACCATACAAATATTACGTACTAATAAGCGTCCAGCGGGTACAATTTCAATTTTCTGATCGTCAAACGTAATCAAGCCATCATCTTGCAATTTGGCTAATTCTATCCATTCTTGAGCAAAATACTGTTTGAACTCAATGTTAAATTGTTGCTCAATACTGGGAATGGATAAACCAAAATGACAAATAAGCTGAGTGATAACTTCACGGCGCAATACATCATCGTCAGTCAAGGCAATACCACGAAATACGGCTAATTCATTGTTATCAATTTTAGCGTAATATTCTTCTAAGGTTTTCACATTTTGACTGTAACTTGAACCCACTTTACTAATTGAAGTGCTGCCCATCGCAACTAAATCACAATCCGCATGAGTCGCATAACCTTGGAAATTCCGATATAACGTACCATTACGCTGTGCCACGGCTAATTCATCATCTGGTTTAGCAAAATGATCCATACCAATATAAACATAACCTGCTTCTAATAAATAATTGATGGTCATTTGCAATACATCAAGCTTTTGGGCAGGTGTTGGTAAATCATCTTCACTAATACGACGTTGCGGCTTAAACATTTTTGGTAAATGCGCGTAATTGAAAATCGATAAACGCTCTGGTTCAACTTGTAATATTTTATCTAAAGTGGTTTTAAAACTGTCTCGGGTTTGATGTGGCAAGCCGTAAATCAAATCAATACTGATAGAACGAAAGCCTTCATTACGTGCCGCGTCTAATACAGCAAAAGTTTCAGCTTCAGTTTGAATCCGATTCACCGCTTTTTGTACTTTAGGATCAAAATCTTGCACCCCTAAACTCATACGGTTAAAACCTAACTCACGTAATAATTTAACCGTATTTGCATCGGCTTCACGTGGATCAATTTCAATCGAATACTCACCTGTATCATCATCCAATACATTAAAGTGCTTGCGGGTGGTATCCATCAACTGACGCATTTCATCTAAATTTAAAAAGGTTGGCGTACCACCACCCCAGTGTAACTGAGTCACAGGACGCTGTTTATCAAATAATGCCCCTTGTAATTCTATTTCTTTTAACAATCGCTGTAAATATTCAACGGCTAATTGATGATTCTTAGTTGCGATTTTATTGCACGCACAGTAAAAACACACCGTATCGCAAAAAGGAATATGAAAATACAAAGACAGCGGTGTATTGCCTACATTACTGTTTTTGGCATAATCAAGATATTCAGAACTTGCAAAACCTTCATGAAACTGGACAGCGGTTGGGTAAGAAGTATAGCGTGGCCCTGCCTTATCATAGCGTTGAATCAAATCTAAATCGAAAACCGTGGTTTGTTGCATTATCCATCCTTTAATCAGCTTTTTTTTTAGTATACTGACACAGCATCATGAGAAAAGCGGTAAAAAATCCGAACTATTTTTATTTTTTCTAAATCTTAGTCTTATTATAAACTACTTTTATCGCTTTCAAAAATAAACGTTTTGGTAAATTGGGCAGGTTTAGGTAAACTCTATTTATCGAAATTTAAGCTAAAAACGAACATTTTCGCTGAGAAACTAATTGAATTTATAAGTGATTATTTAATTATATTTAAAGCTTGACAAAATTGCAGAATCTCTTTAAAAACGATAGTGTAAGCATATAGTGTTAGGGGATAGTATCATGGGTGTCACAGGTGTTTTTTCTAATATTGCCAATGGTTTTCAGGTCTTATATTCACTATTTTTTGAGCAAATGCCTGAATATGCTTATCGTAGCTCCAATAATGTGACGGTTCGAGAATCTGATTTAGATCAGGTCGGGGATAAACAAGAAATGATGCAAGAGCAGACCGCTCAAACATCAACAGATCATGCGCCCCATTATTCAAGCACTGAGAATATGAGTAAGGACTGGGTAAAAATCAGTTTAAACCCTATTTTGACCATTGCTGATGTTGAAGAGTTACATAATCAGCTTAAGCAATATTTAGGTAAGCGAGTACAATTATCTGGAAAAAATGTACAACGTATTGATACCGCCAGTTTACAATTATTACTGGTTTTTATGCTCAAAGCAGATGTTACGGTATGTTGGGTTGATTATTCTGCCCATTTATGTGAGTCCGCACGATTGTTAGGCATTTCAATCCCTTTAGGCTTACCAACAGAAATTCATGGATAACCAATTTCAAAAAATATGACAATAGAACGTGAATTTGCGTATTCCGCACAAGATTTTGAGTTATTACGTAAATTAGTTAAAGAACATACGGGTATTAATTTATCTGAACATAAGCAAGAGATGCTATACAGTCGTTTGGCAAGACGGTTGCGTGCGTTGAAAATGAACAGCTTTGCTAGTTATTACAAAATGTTAAAGCGTAATCCCGGTGATGAGCTGATTCAATTTGTTAATGCTGTTACCACCAATTTAACCGCTTTTTTTCGTGAGCCGCATCATTTTCAGTTTTTAGAAAAAAAATTATTACCCGAACTTATTGCACGCAAAGCGCAGTCTAAACGTTTACGCATTTGGTCAGCTGGGTGTGCCAGTGGTGAAGAACCTTATTCATTGGCGATGGTGTTGCGGGAAAATATGCCCTTGGATTGGGATATAAAAATTTTAGCGACTGATTTAGATTCTTCCATGGTTGAGCGTGGTAAACAAGGAGTTTATACCTTAGATCGAATTGAGGGTATTTCAAACTCGCGGATTAAACGTTGGTTTCGAAAAGGTTCTGGGATTCATGACGGTAAAGTACAAGTTGTGCCTGAATTACAATCTATGGTTACATTCAAAACTTTAAATTTAATGCATAATTGGCCAATGCACGGGCCTATTGATATTATTTTCTGTCGTAACGTAGTGATTTATTTTGATAAGCCAACTCAGCGGATTTTGTTTGACCGTTTTGCTAATTTGATGGATCAAAAGGGATGTTTATTTGTAGGTCATTCTGAGAATTTATTCCAGCTCAGCACCCGCTATCAATTGCTGCAACAAACAGTTTATCGTAGAATTTCTTAATAAAATCAGCATTTTTTGAGATTTAAAAACTATAGCCTTTGACATAGCCGACCATTTCGTAACGAGAAAGCCAAATTAAATGGTCGTCATAAATGCCTTCAACATAATCGCCATATTTATAAATGGTATCGCCATTACCATTTTCATTATACACTGTGCCATCTGCACCAAATGAATACACCACAAGCAAAGCAATATCTGCAATATTTCCTCCCGTGTCTAACCCAATTTCCAAACCCGTGGGATTATTTAAATTATCCAAGCTAATAAGTTTAGTTTGATCGGTTTTGTTTTGATAATCACCATTTGCAATAGCATAAGCAAACGGATGCCCCCACGCATCTATCTCACCTGAACCCAATCCTAACGATCGCCACGCTAATTTTCCTTCACGACTCTCACAATTTTTACCACTGATATTTTCAAATCCATCGTCATCAGTATCAGGGCAAAGTAAGGTTTGTTGTAAAATAATATAAGAAATAATGGCTCGCTTGATTTGGGTTAATTTCTTTTCTGTCTCTGAAATACGCCGTAATTGCAATTGAGTATTAATTGGCATCAGTAAACTGCTGGTCAACAAGCCAACAATCAACAAAACAATGGTCATTTCTATCAGAGTAAAACCTTTATTGCCCATAAAATAACCTTATTTTTTATAAGTTAAATTACATTCTTTGCTTGAATAACAAGAAAAGTCTGTGAAAAAATCAATATCTAAATCATCTTGAATAAAAGCTTCATCACCTGAAGGAATATGTGCCACAGCCTCAGTATTGTAGTCTGTTGGAATATTGCCACCCACCATTGCACCATTCACCACGTTTCTTAAATCCAGAGTGCTATGTGCCTCTCCTTCCAAATAATTATCAATTCGACTTTTGTAACAACCTGAGACATAAGGTGTTGTGGTGCAAGTAGTACATGAAATGGAATAAACAGCACAAAAATCAGCCGTATTCCGAATTTGAGTGAATGCTAAATAATTTGTCTCCGTGCTACCTTGATTCAAGGCTAAGCGTCGACCAGCAGAAATAACCATAAATGGATGCTCAGTACCTGATAATAATAAACTGGTTGGTGTTGCTATTGAAATAACATCACTATCAGCCCAGCCGTTATAAGCAGTTTTATCGGTTAATTTTGATATTGTGGCTTCTTTTCTAGCTGTTTTGCGGGCAATAAATACATCACGATCCTCCCGTGTCCATACTTTATTAACTCCTGAACCTGTAAAACTAGCTGCACGCTCGGTGTTAATCCAAATCTGGGTTTCAGGTTGAGTGACGTATTCATCATCAAGTGCATAAAAAATCTGATCTTTCCATACTTTCCACCAAGTCCAGCTATTTTCATTAAAACAATCTGTTGGCCAACTGTCAGACATATCATTATTCTGAGATTTAGAAACTGCTAAAGGGTTTGTGGTGGAATCTGCCAATAAAATACTGGGAATCCGTCCGAAACGTTCGCCATTTTGTTCTTTAAAACTGGAGTCATCCAGTCCACTTGTCCAAGGATAATTGGTTGAAACAGCGACCGCTATTTTTTTATAATTTTCGGTTTTCGAGGCTGATTTACAGTTATTCTCACATGTTGTTTGGGCAGTATCACAATCACTGATACAATTGATGTTATTACAGTTGTTGTATTTGCAATTGCTGATTTTTTCATTGACATAAAGCGCAATTTCATTAGCAATAGTAGAATTTGCTCGATAAGTCTCTGCCTGTGGTGTATCCCAATCACCAATCGGTATTGAATAATTTTTCACAACATTAAAGCGGTTATCATTACTATATTGCTCAATACAAGTCGTAGCCTTACTGACAACACGATAATCCATTAATTTATAAACAGGGGCGAAATCTTCTGGGGTAATAATCGCCAATGTATCATTGAATATTTCTTTTCCATCGCTGTCATAAGTGGTCGTCGCCCGAATAAAAGTAGGATAATCATCATCAGCCTCATTTTCATCGCGAAAAATACGGTTTGATGTATCGTAACTGTTTAATATAGCGTCACCTGTTGCATTATTGACACTTTCTAGACTGTCTAAATAATTGCTAGCTTGGTTTAATTCAGCATTTATACTATCTTCATACCCACATGCTGTTTTATTGCTTAAATTATCGCCACCGCTCCGAGTTTGGCTAGATAAGGGTTTATTCGGGGCGAAAACCACAGCAATTGCTCGATTCAATGCGCTATTTCCATATAAAATCCCGCCATGTACATCTTTGATAATAATATCGCCATCCGTATCATGACTGATAATCATATCAGGATTGTCTTTAAAACTGCCAGAAACGGCATACCATAGGCATTCGCCACTGCCATCACGTAACGGCGGCAGACCTAAAGTACGCCACGGAAATCGCCCTAAAACGGTTTCTGCCGCATTCGCACAGGGTGGATTTGCACTGCCATCGCCTGTAATATCAGGACAAGGCAAATAGCCAACGAATGCCCCTGCGGTATCACTATGGGTTTGGTCATAGCTGGCAGCAAAACCAATTAAAGCTTGTTTAGCTTGAAGTAAAGCATTTTGTGTTTGTTGATTCTGACTCAAGCGATAATCATAACGGTCATTCAATGCGCTTAATACCACGGTCATCACGGCCAATAATAGTGTGATTAACATTAGTAATAATCCTGCGCCATGTTGTCGAAATAATTGAGATTTATTCATACTTAACTCATTGAAGATAATTGAATTCTTGCCTAAACTATAAAGTATAGCACTCCTATTTTAAACTGAGCAGGATTTTATTGGCTAAAAATTCGCTTTATTGAAAATGACAAGCTCGGCCTTACTTGACTGTCTAAGGGGAGAGGCTTAGTATTTTACAAGATTCTACATTATTGATAGTAACAGGAGAAAACAATGAGATTTTTAACCCTATGTACATTTTTACTGATGACAAGCTGGTCTCAAGTAC
>JADGDW010000100.1 GCA_016744725.1 Candidatus Albibeggiatoa sp. nov. BB20
GAGAATAATACTAATGAAATCATTGGAGATGTATTTATCTATGGTGATGATATAAATTTATCAAATATTAGACTTTTCTCGGAAAAAAATGGGGGAAAACAAGGAATAATAGATATTGAAGGTAATAATATCACCTTGGAAAATGTAGTTTTTCATGGAGGGAATAGCAAAAATGGAAAGATATCTAGTATTTCTATTAAAGGTAATAATATAAATATTTTAAATGAAACAAGCTTAAATGTGTCTCCTCAGGTTATAGGAGTAATGGGAGGAAATATCAATATTGAGGCTACAAATTCAATTATGCTCGCTGATTCAATACTATCTAATTCATCAGGTGGGTTTAGTAAAGGGGACAACGGAAATATATTTATCAAAGCAATGCTATTTACTATGGACAATATTGCGCAAATTCGTAGCTATAGTTCATTAGGTAATTATGGAGGAAATATTACTATTGATGCTGATAATATTGAAATATTTAATGGACAAATTCTAGCTGCAACCATCATAGGAGGACAAATAGGTGGAGACATAAATCTATTAGGAAAAAATATTTACTTGGGAAAAAAAGGGTTTATACAAAATGGTTCAGTATCTTCAGATAATGCGGGGTTAACAAAAATAGAAGCAAAGAATAGCTTAATCATTGATGGTGGATTTATTTTTGGAGGTACTAGGGATTTATTAGGGTCAAAACAAACATCTTTAGGGGCTGCAGGCAATATTTTTATCCAAGCTTCACAGTTCAATATGAAAAATTTTGCTACAGTTGAAAGTAGTACATACACAGATGGTCGTGCTGGGATTATCAGTATTATAGCTAATGATATTAAAATGTCTAATCACTCAAAAATTACAGTTCATACCGAAGGTTCACAAGGAAATGCAGGTTCTATCCATATTGAAACACAATATTTAGATATAACAGGAAATAATATAAGCAACCCTGATTTTATAGGAGAAAACAATGCTTTTCAAAGGATTATTAATAATAAAATACCTAATTCAAAAGAACCTACAGGTATTTTTGCATACTCATCAAATAAAGAAGAAATAGCTGGAAAAGCTGGAAATATTAATATTAACGCTGAACGTGTTACGCTAAATACAAAAGCATATATATCAACGTCTGCTCAAAACTCAAAAGGTGGAAATGTTTATATAAATACAGATAATTTAGTGTTGTTACGTGATAGTGGCATTATTACGGATGTTGAAGGAGAAACCACTTCAGGTGGCAATGTTACCATTGAAAACCCTGAGTTTGTTATTATGGATAATAGTCAAATTATCACTCGTGCTCAACAAGGATTTGGTGGTGATATTCGAATCAATGCAAATCAATTCCTTCTTTCTAATCAAGAGTTAACTATCAATTCAAACAATGGTCAAAATATCCTCAATGCCGCCTCCAATGTTGTTGAACGCTCTGGTACAGTTGTGACTCCTCAAATCACTGAAGATGTTACTAAACAACTACTTGCTCTACCTGATACCTTGGGGCAACGCCTGCTGAGCCGTAATTGTTTAACCCGCAATGTTGAAGCAGAAGGCAGTTTTAAAATTGGCAATTTAGCGCATTATGCAGTACCACCGACACAATTCCATTTAGCAAATAATTCACTTTCTGCTTGTCTTGTCAAAAAACAGCCAAAATCTAGTATTTATCCAAATCAACAAGAGTTATTTATAGAAAATAATTAGTGTTTAAATGAAAAAAGGAGAAAAAATCTTGCGTTTAAAAATATTACTACTTTCACTTTGCTTTATAAACTTTTCAGTTTTTGCGGAAAATGCAGAGTTACCAGAGAAAATAAAAGACATTTCGGGAATACGAGCAGATAGTGATGCACCTGCATGGAATATTGATGTAGAAAATGACATGCGTTATTGTTATAGAACTGTAGCAGATTTAGTGTTTTGGCGTAGTTCTGAAGATCAAACCACAATGCTAACGATTGAAGCGCAGCAAACAGATGTCACTAAAAAATATCGTTGGTTAGCAGATAGCGGACAAACCGTAGACTGGTTTAAATCACTGCCAATTGTTGAGCAAGAAACCTATTTTATTATGATGGGTGAAATAATTGAGCATCAACTTGTCTTGCATCAAACTTCTGGTGATCTTCAGCACATGGAAAAATTGGGCTGTACCCGTCAAGTCAAATTACTGAAAAAATGATAACAACTCGTCTTCTATTCTTTTTGTTACTTATCACATCCTATGTCAATGTTTCAGCAGAAAATATGGGATGTGCTTCTTCTCAATTTGTGCAACAACTTGATGATCTAAAACAGCAAATAAACAGCTTGCAACAAAATTCGATTGATTATTTGCATAATATTATTCAACAAGCCACATTGCAGCGCATAACATTAAATCTCAGCATTGCAAAATCTCAAATTGAGGAAATAGAGTCTTTTGTCGAAAAATCAGGTGATACCGAGTTACAAGCTCATTTCTATAATGAATATGCCAATATTTTAATCAATCAACAAGATTATAGTGCAAGTTTAAAAAAATATAATTTAGCTAAGCAGGCTATATTCAAAGAAAAGTTACTTTTATTGCCAATTCAAGTTAATATTGCACAAAATTGGGCAGAAATGCTACAAGACGCTTATACAGAATTGTCAGATAAACAAGTTGTGCAAGCATGGCAAACATTACAAGAAACGATACAACTTTTATCACAATCTCAAAATAATGAGAATCATGCTTTAAGCCTACATTTAAGCCAAATTACACAGCAATTTTATCAGTCGCCTTATTTTTCAGCCCAACAAAAAAAACATTTATTTACACAATCCTATCAATTATTAAAAAATATTCAAACCGATGATTTTTATCAAAAAAGTTATGTTGCGGGTTATATGGCACAGCTTTATCAACAGCAAACCCGTTACCAAGAAGCCATTGATTTAACAAAACAAGCCATTCGATTTGCCCAAAAAATTCAAGACAATTATGCACTGTATTTGTGGCAAGACCAATTGGGACAGCTTCGAGAAAAAACACAACAACGTGATTTGGCAATGATTGCTTACCAACAGGCTATTTTTTATTTTAATCAAATTCGGGCAACAGTGTTAACGACCAATCACCAGCCCATAAAAGATAAAAAGTTCTACGAAGCCCAAGGACAGACTTATTTTCGTTTAATACGGCTATTATCACAAAAATCACAATCTATTCAGGATCAAAAGCAAACTCAGTGCTATGTTGCCCAAATGAGCCAATTGTTTGAATTATTTAACCAAGGTGAATTAGAAGAATATTATCAAGATGAATGTTTGGCAGAGCGGCATTTTGCAAAAGTATCAGCCGATTTATTATTACAAAATTGCCAACATGGCACACAATTGTTAGACGAGGCATATCAGGCATTTTTTACAAGTCCACATTTCGATGACACTACTGCAACTTTATATATTTTTAAACTGAATCAGCAACAATTAGGTTTGATTTTACGTCTTGCAAATCAGGTTTTTTTACATACAGTTGATGCGCCTAAATTAGCTAAAGCAAGAAAGGGGTTTATTAGTCAAGTCAAACAATCTGGCAGTCATATCAATAACATTTTTGAGCATGGGCAACAGTTGTATCAGTATTTTATTCAACCGATAAAACAACAACTTGAACAATATAAAATTAATACATTATTATTTGTGTCTCATGATCGATTGCGTACCATTCCATTTGCAGCATTACATGATGGTGAGCATTTTTTAGTTGAGGATTATGCAGTGGTTGTTTTACCTTTTATGCCAAAAGAAGCATTTATTGATAAAACGACCAAAAATCATATTTTATTGTCAGCTTTAACTGCGGGAGAAAATGCGCTCACATTTGCAGGTGTAGAGGTTAATGCGATTCATCAGCACTATGAGCATTATCATATTTTAGATGGAAAGGCGTTTACCCGACAGGATTTGTTAAATGAGACACAGAAAATGCCGTATTCAGTGATTCATCTTGCAACGCATGGTAAGTTTGGCAATCAGGTCAATCAAAGTTATTTACAGACCTATGGTCAGCATATTTTCATGGATGATTTGAAAAATATTAATATGATGAATAGTTTTAAGGATAGTCCAATTGAGTTGCTCACCTTAAGTGCGTGTGAAACCAGCGTAAATAGCAGTCAAGCGGCTTTAGGGTTTTCAGGGATTGCGATTCAGGCGGGAGCTAAAACAGCATTGGGAAGTTTGTGGCAAGTGAGTGATTTATCTACCTGTTATTTGATGGAAAGTTTTTATGAGAATGTACAAAAAATGCCTAAAGCACAAGCATTACAACAAGCACAAATAGAATTATTAACAGGTAACATTAAGCCAAATAGTTACTGTTTTGAACAAGATTCACCTAAAGGCTATCAAAGTCCCTATTATTGGGCAGGTTTTCAGTTGGTGGGGTATTGGAGATAAAAAATGTGAACCTCTGTCATAACAATGCTGTGGATAGTTTTTGCAAGTTATTCAGTATTTCAATAAATTATGAGTGCGGGTATGCATTCTTTAAGTTATTTATTTTACTATATAATTTAGAAAAGTGTCCAAACCATTGTTATAAAAGGTTCACATATTTAAAATATCCGCTTTACTTGAATAAACTTAACTTGACATAAACGCTACCAATTTTTGCCCTAAAATTATCCATATAGTAACCAAATCCAATACTTGTAGGTATGGTTGTGTCTATATCAAAGTTTTGTGATTCTGCATCATAACCTTTGAAAGTAGTGCCTTGAGGCTCAGCCTTACATCCTCCATAATAACTTCTTGTGTTTTTCACCTCTTTTTCGTAAATATCCCCTATAAGTTGCTTAGTAACAGCATCAAACTCACGATATTGAATAGTAAGTTTGTTAACTCTTTGGTGATGTTTAAAGTTATGGCATTTTCCAAATGTGCTACTAGCCCCTGCTTTCCAAGAATGCACTTCAACGCCTAAACCAACCATTACATAATTTCCATCAGGTACAGTAATTTTTACTTCGGAAGCATTATCACCAAATTGCTCTTTCGCACCTAATGTGCCATTAGCATTTAATTTTCTACCTTCACACATTAAGGGATTGATATTAGCACCACCACTTCCTGCTGCAAAACCAGTCAAAACATAATTAGGTGGTAAGTCGCATTTTGTGCCTATTCCAGTGTCACCTATTTTTACTTCATCTATATTTTTAAGTTCAATAGGTTTTGGTGGTTCTAACAGTGATTTGTCATAGTTAATCAAACTACGAAAAGCTTCCTGTTGTTTAAGAACACAATTTTTCAAATCACCAAAACAAACACCAGCCGCAACTCTTAAGATTTCAACATTAACTTGTAAATCTTTTTCCAAATTGCTTAGCACTTGTTTTTCTGGCGTGCTATACATGCTAATGTATTCTTTCGATAAGAATCTTACTTGTTCAAGGTCTTGCAATTGTTGCACATATTCCTGAGCTAAACGAGTTCGTGCCGTTAATATTTTAGGTGTTGTTTCTGATTCTAACTGCGGAAATATACCTATATCTTCATAACGTGAATACATGTAATCCAATGTTGCAGGCGCTGTTTTAACTGTTTCAGTAAATGTACCTTTTGCGTAATCAATAATATCTTGCACTGCTTTATCACAATCAGCTAACGCATTTAAAGAACATGTCAATGCAGGTGCTAACGTACCATCAGCATTAGAACCACCAAGAATGTCGCCTAAAGCAGTGACATCTCCACCAATTTGCAGACCTTCAATGGTCATTCGGGCTGTTTCTTTTAAACGCTCATCAAGAGAACTGGTTGTACGATTTAAATTTCCACTTAATTTTTCAAACCCAAAACTTCCTTCCATTACTTGAGAAAACTCAATTTTGTCTTTCTCAGAAGTAAAGTTAAATGTAATTGCAACATATAAATTTGCACCACGTTCAATCTGAGTAATAAATTTATCACCACAAGTTGTTTTAAATTTACATGAGTCACCTTCTTCGTAAACAGAACGAGCTAAATTATTTAAAACATTATTGGTATCTATAGGAAATTTAGCATTTGGTAAGCGAACATCAAATTTAAATATCATCGAATAAGAAGCTCCACGTTCTTTCTTCGTTAAGGCAAATTTAGTTTCATTTTTAGCACTAAACAATTCTGCTTTAACATCTACAGAATATTGCAGCTTAAACTCTTTGAGTAACTCATTATATGTGAAAATCTTACTTCCATCCAAACTGGCAGAAGCAGTACCTACTTCATAAAATGGCTGGTTAGAGCCTACAAGTAAATTATTTAAACAGCTAATGGGTTTTACTTTATCTCTGTCAGTTTCATAACCTTCACCAAGTCTACCTACTATATTTGGGTCTGGAGAACTTAGGTCTGGTAAGCATTGAGTTGTTCTTTTGCCAACACATGATAAATTATAGTTAACTAATAAATTGTTTGGATCATTTGTAGAAATTTGTAAACTTGCAACACGTTCACCTTTATCAGATGGCTTGCATTGCAGTGTTACTTGTTTTGACTGTTTTGCTGGGATAGTCAAACTGGCTGTTGAAGTTTTAAAATCAGAACTATTCAATCCAGTAAATGAGTAATTATTCAATTCTAAATTACTGTCACCTTCGTTTACAATTGAAATATTTTGTTTAGATGTAGACCCCACTAGAGTTTCAGGAAAAATAAGAGATGAAAGCGGTTTTGGAATTGATGAGAATGAAGATGGTTTTTCATCAGTTGATGGATTTGGAAAAGTTTCAGTATCAGTCGGATCATTTTCAATTGGACATTCAGAAATGGCTTTTGCTGAAACAACAACTTGACCGATACCTGAGCTATTAAGGGGTGTAAGCATTGCTGTATAAGGACCTTGAGGCAACCTTTTATTTTGCTTGACTTTATTCTTATTTTCTAAATTACTTGCTCGATAAATATCTTTAATTTCAGTAAAATACTGACCATCAGGAAATGTTTGTAAGCTTAAATTAGGTGAAAAATTATTATCAGTAATCTCTTTGATACCTAATCCTTGAACTTCGGTACATTGTTCACCACCTTTAACTTCAACGCCAGCAATCATGGCATCCCGTGCAATAGTTCCAACATAACAACGTGTGCTGATAGAAGCGAGAGTTGCTCCTGTTTCATCAATTTCATTTACATAAACAATAGCAACACCTTCCTGCTCAACTGGACTCACAGTTATTGTGTACCAACCCTCTTGTAATGTTAGAGTAGTAGATAGTGATGATTTTAAGTTTGGGTTATCATCTGTATAAACTAACTCAGCATTAGGAAATGTTTTTACTTCAATACGCGGCAAAAAATTATTTCCAACTATTTGATTAACGTTGTAAGCACCTAAAGCTACAGTTTTAGAACCATTATTCACTTGAAAACCTGCATACATATAGTTTTCTGCATTTGTTTTCACCAAACAACGTGTACTAATACCAGTATATCGTGCGTCAGCTAATGATATTTTGTTAGTCATGACAAATAAACACAGCAAAATAAATAACCCCAATTTCTTGTAAAACATTATTACATACCTCCATAAAATATAGATGTTACTCACAAAAACAAGTTTAGACGCATGTTACTTTAAATGCAACCAAATTTAATTCTAAAGCAACAAAAAAACGCATAGTCATTTGCCAACCATGCGGTACATAAAAAAGGCGTGAAAGTCTTATAAATACAATGAGGCGAGACTGCTATCGTATAAATTCTGCAAAGACTTTCATACTTTCTTAAACTATGCCACATAATGTAGATAGTATATCCAGTATAGAATATCGTTACTTATTGCGCAACAACTGTATTGTAGTAATTCTATTAATAAACCCTTATTATTCAGCATTGGAGAGGGTTTTCAGAAATGGAATAAAAATGCAATCATTTAAAAAACTTATAAGTCAATACATGCAGCAACATAAAATAGGAGATGCTGAACTTGCAGAAAAACTAGGCATACAAAGACAAACTATTTTTCGCTGGCGCAAAGGTACAATTAAATCACCCAATTGTGATTTGGTAAGACAATGTACTGAATTGTTTGAATTATCTGATACGCAACGCTACGAACTACTGACTTCAGCGGGCTTCCCTGATTTACAAGCTGCAATGCCAATCAGTCAAACTAAAACGCCTACAGTTGTCAATGAACAAACTTGTGTACCCGTTGTAACGCGCCCGATTTCACAACCATGCCAATTTTTTGGACAGACCAAATTACTCCAAAGAATCTATGAAGCGTGGAATAAACAAGCGGTGGTCGAACATGTTTCTGTGGTGGGTGAAAGAAGAGCGGGTAAAACCTCATTACTCAATTATTTATATTTCATTCATACAAATGCAAATTCAAAGTTACGTGATACGCAACAAATTTTATCTAAACCTTATCAATGGATATTGCTTGATTTTGAGAATTTAAAAATACAATATCCTAAACATCTGCTGATTGACATGTTAAGACAATTAAATGTCAAAGCAGATACAAACGCAGACTTGATTGATTTGACCATTCAGTTAGAAGAAAACTTGCAACAACCAACTATAATATTAATGGATAACATTGAAAAAGGTTTGCAATCCCAACATTTAGATGCGACGATTTGGGATTATTTGCGGCATCTGGGTGAGCATGGCGCAAGTGGACAAATTGGATTTTGTAGTGCTTCGCGTTATTCTATCGAAGAATTGGAAAGCATTGCCAATGAACAAGGTAAAACTTCACCTTTTTCTAATGTATTTGAAACACTTAATATTAAACCCTTTACCGAATCAGAAACCCAAGAACTTCTCAGTTATGCCCCACGCCAATTAGATGCTGAAGACATCGCTTGGATATGGGAAAAAAGCCAAGGCTGGGCAGTTTTAGTACAAATTTTATGTAAAGTGGCGTTAGACAAACAGGAATACGGTCAACAATGGCAACAAATGGGATTGAAAAAAATCAAATCCTATCAATATTTACTCGACCCTTCGTAAACCAGACGACAGCACAGTTGCATCCAAATCTTTTGATTGCGGCAATGCAGCTGTGGCAATGGCTGTTTTTCACACCGCAACAGTGGGATAAATACATCACACAAATAGATGAACAGCTGTTACCTGATTTTGCACTCAGCGAATTAACAGCAACCCATTGGCAACAATTATCTAAAATCTTAGGCTTGATTTATTTTTGGCTACCGCTGTTTAGTGTCTGCTTTGTTGCATGTTCACTGTTTGTTTTAAATGTCCCGTGGCTACATATTGCCAGAGCCAGCATGTATAGCTTTATCATTGTTTTTATAGGTAATTTGATGCTAGGGTTGATGGTAAGTGTGATCTATGGCTTTGTGATAAGTCATATTATTGGACTGAGCGTCGGTTTGTTTTTTTGCCTTGGTATTTGCGTTTTACCCAATGATGCAACGTTATGGAAACATTTATCAATCAGCAGCAGTTTTTTTGCAATGGCTTATGTGGTTTATCTCTCTACACAATTTTATCAATTTAAACTGAATAGCCCATTCTGGGGAAACGTATTTATTTCAATATTTATCGTCTTGTTCTTAACAGTCGTGTCTGGGGTTTTATGGGTAGGATTTCAAACAATACCTTGGTTATTTAATTTTACAGGTCTCGAAAAAATACATTTACAAATAATAGGTTTATCAATCGTCATTGCAGCCATAACGGCTTTTTTACTACGAAGCTGGCTATGGGCGATCTTGTTTTCTAGTTTACTTGGTTTTTTTATATTTATAGCTGTTAATATTAAAATTACTGAAAATGGTAGTATTATTAATAGTTTTACAGGTAGTTTACTTAATACCGCTATTTTTGTTGCTTGTTATACGCTTTCCTATTTAATGACTTACCATCTTGCTAATCCCAAAGCCGCGACGATTTCAGGTTTGCTTGGTGTGGCTGTGTATTACATTGGTTTTTATCTGTATCACAATCCCAGTGCCTATATGCTTGTTACTTATTGTGGTATTGCCATTTTGTGTGGTTTTTATTTGCCTCAAATGAATCTCGCTCAAACTAAAAAAATACTTATTCAAGGCATTTTATCCATAAATCAATTTATTCATCCTGAAAAACTATATTTACTCTCACATTTGCAAACATGGCGCAATCTGATTCATGACACAGCACAAAAGGTTATGATTGCCACATCGCCTGAACAAAAAGCAGATAATCCTTATATTATTGGCGTGCCATTGAATTTAAATAGCGAATCTATGTTTGTGGGACGGCAAGATATTATTCAAAAAGTAGAGCAATTGTTACAAAACCAGCAGCACGCACCGATTATGCTGTATGGACAACGACGGATTGGTAAAACATCCCTTTTAATTCAATTCAATAACAAACTGCCTGAGCAATATATTCCACTGTTTATCAACTTTCAAAAATTCAGTTTAGTGAAAAGCAGTATCGAATTTTTATATATGTTAGGGCATGAAATTTGCCATTCTGCCAAAAAACACCGAAATATCCAATTTCCTAAGTTAGAGCGTCAACAGCTAGCGTCTGAACCAATGATTACATTTGATAATTGGCTAGATGAATTAGAATCTATTGTGGGGCAAAACACGTTATTTTTAACATTTGATGAATTTGAATCTTTGGAAAACTCATTTAATCGGGGAAAATTAGATCAAGATGAGGTTTTAAGTCTATTACGTACCCTAATTCAGGAACATGACAAAATCAAAGTGCTCATTGCAGGAGCTTATTTATTGGAAGAATTTAGTGGCTGGCAAAATTATCTGGTTAATGTAGAAATGGTTTATTTAGGATATTTAACAAAAAGAGAGGCAGTTCAATTAGCAGGGAAGTCAAATTCAATTCAATATGAACCAGATGCACTACAACATATTTCATATTTAACCCACAACCATCCAGCCTTAATTCAATTAATATGCAAGGAGTTAATCAATCAATTAAACTTCTCACCATCTACACATTTACGACGTAAAGTTAATTTGAACGATATAGAACACGCAGCAAATGAAGCTTTAAAAACAGGACGCGCGTTATTTTCTCATGCAACACACCCAAGTCATTATTCTGATATAGAATTGAAATTATTGAAATTATTAGCTCAAGATCAGGAATGGGTAAGCCGAAATGAAATATTAAAGGCTATCAGTGTTGACGATTTAGATATTGCTCTCACCCGATTACAACAACGACAATTAATTAAAATATCGGCTGATCAACACTATTTTCAATTTGAAATTGAATTAATACGACGCTGGTTTGCATAATTAGCTTGACTTTATTTTATACTAATTTGTACAAAGTGTTAGTGCATTTTTGTAATGTTTCAAAATCGAAAAATCATGACTATGTTTGACTTAAATACAAATAAGATTCATTCTTAATTAAAATTCATATTTCTGCCACTTTTTTTCAATTTTCCTCAATCCTTTTTTACTATTAAGTTTTATTTTTGCTAGAATAAGTATTGCTTATATGCAATTAAGGAGGAGGCCACACCACATGAAAACTGTCATAACAACCTTTATTATCACATCGATGATGATATTTGCACTGCTACTGTCGCCGCTCGCTCGAGCTAATGCGCCAGAGTCAGGCTGTTTAACTTGTCATAATGGCATTGAGGGAATGGGAACACCTGCAATGCAAGCGACCGTAAAAGCCATGTCTACACAACATGGTGACCCCGAAGGCTGTATTTATTGTCACGGCGGTAATCCTGAAGCCACAACAAAAGAAGAAGCACATACAGGTTCACCTGAAAGCTTGATACAAGCAAAAGGCCCTCAAATGTTCTATCCAGACCCCGGTAGTATTTGGGTTAATGAAAACACCTGTGGTCAATCTGCTTGTCACGCGGGTTATGCAAATCGTTTAGAAAAAGCCTTGATGAATACAGAAGCAGGTAAATTACAAGGTAACTTATGGGCATGGGGTTATCAAAAAGACCATAAAACAGTGTGGGGCAATTATGATGTAAAAGATGAAGATGGCAACGTCCCAGCTGTCGGTACAGATGCGTATAAAGATTATATGGTTAAAATGATGGCGGCGCATACTGACCAATTTGCAGACGAATTAAAACAAGTCCCTGATCCTAAAGTAGATGATATTCCAGAAAATCCAAATCATGCAGGTTTAACTTATTCACGTCAAGAATGTCAGCGTTGTCACGTTGGGGTTACAGGTCGTGAAAAACGTGGTGATTTCCGTGGTAGTGGTTGTTCAGCCTGTCACGTACCTTATAGTAATGATGGCTTTTACGAAGGCAACGACCCAAGCATCAACAAAGATCAACCCGGTCATATCTTAACCCACCAAATTCAAGCTACTCGCAAAAATAAAGTTAAAGTCGGCGATATTGAATATTCAGGTATTCCAACTGAAACATGTAACTCTTGTCATAACCGTGGTAAACGGATTGGCGTGAGCTATCAAGGTATTATGGAATTCCCTTATGGCAGTCCTTATGATCCTGAAGGTGGAAAACAACCTAAGTTACATACCAAAAAATACTTATTTATCAAAGATGATTTACATCACCAAGTGAACAGCCGTCCAGAAAATCCACAAGGTGGCATGCTGTGTCAAGATTGTCATACATCGATTGAAATGCATGGTGATGGCAATATTCCTGGAACAACTTTAGCGCAAGTTGAAATTGAATGTACGGATTGTCACGGTACGCCTGACGTTTATCCTTGGGATTTACCATTGGGTTATGGTGAAGAATTTAAACAAGATATTCCTCAAGACCCTCGTGGTTTAGGTGATAAATGGCCTGCATTCATGGCGTTTGCAACATATTATGAGCCAAAAAATGGTTATCTTTTAAGTGCGCGTGGTAATCCATTAGGCAACGTGGTGAAAGATGGCGAAGATGTGATTTTACATTCAGCATCGGGTACGGATTTCAAAGTCCCAATATTGAAGAAAATCAAAGATGATGATAGCTGGCGCAGTCTTGATGGCAAAGTCGCAATGACCAAAGTCGCAAGCCATATGGAAAATATGGAATGTTACGCCTGTCATGCTGACTGGGTGCCTCAATGTTATGGTTGTCACATCACAGTTGATTACTCTGAAGGCAAAACCAGTGTTGACTGGATTCGTAATGCCAATGCACGCGGTGAAGATGGTTTAACGCCTGATGCTGCGTATGACACTGACGGTTTACATGGTCCGGGTAAAGTATCAGAAACCCGTTCATATTTACGTTGGGAAACTCCTATTTTAGGTGTTAACGGTGAAGGTCGTGTCACACCAATGATGCCGGGTTGTCAAGTGATTACAACAGTGATTGATAAAGACGGTAACACAGTTGCACATAACAAGATTTGGGAAACCCCTGAGGGCCCTGGTTTAGATATGGCAGCAGTTCAACCTCATACAGCAGGTCGTCAAGCGCGTACTTGTGAAAGTTGCCATAATAATCCTAAGACTTTAGGCTATGGTATTGAAGATGGACGTTTTAATAAGAAAATGAGTACCCCAATGTACGTGGATTTAGAAACCGCACAGGGTGAAATTATTCCTAGTAAAACTCAAATTCAATCACAAGCAGTACCGGGCTTAGATTGGGACTTAACTCAAATTGTCACTCGTGATGGTAAGCAGCTCGTTTCTAGTGGTTCACACTGGCCATTGACAGGTCCTTTATCTCAAGAACAACGTGAGAAAATGGAGCGCACTGGTGTATGTATGGGTTGCCATAAAGAAATGACTAATGACGAGTTATGGAGCAAAGTGAACTCTGATAAAGTGCTTAATGACCAAGAACATATTGATCGTGTCAATCAGTTATTACGCAAAGCCGCTGGTATGGAAGCAGAAGAAAAAGCCGCTAACGAAGCCGCCGATAAGGCACTCAATGATGCTAAGGCTAACGCTAAATAATTCTGTTTTTAAGTAGATAGTGAAGAACCCCATGAGCTTTGGTTTGTGGGGTTTTTTTATGGATGATTAAAAGGAATGTCGTCAATGTGGTATTAAATAAAAATTGTTCGAAAGAGGCTATTTTATGCCTTAATAGAATAAGTTATCCAATAATAGATAAAGCAATATAAGGTACAAGATTGAAGAGAATATAGAATATTTTGAATAACCCAAGAAAAGCATACATTAATATGTCAAATGTCTCCCTAGGAATCACAAACCATTTGCGTTGGCTTTGATAAACTAATTCTGGAATTAATAAATAAATCGTAATCCAAAATAGTAATAATCCACCATTGATAAGCGTACACCACATAAAAAAGGCTGTTATCGTTTGTAGTTCCATGATGTATTCCTATGGTGATTGATCTGACTATCCACCGCATCAGGGGATAAATACGGTGGAATTTATTATAAATGTAGATTTAAAAGGTAGGCTTAACTTTCTTCAACTTCAGTAGTTGTTGCTTTTTCTTCAATTGCGACTGTTTCTTCAGGTGTAACTTGTTCTACTTCAGAGGTTTTTTCTGTTTCGGCTGGCGCAGATTCAACAGGTGTTGCAGCTTGTTTCAATGTTGAACCAACAATTTTTTCACATGTGCCCGCAGGAACATAAATCCATTCTTCTGGATCGCTATCAGTTTTGGCATTACCTGAACAACTGTGTTTGCTTGTACCACAATCATTTAGGCCTGCTTTCACAATACCTGCACATTTTTCAAATCCTGGTTTACCCGCTAAGGCTTGACCAGAAACAGAACTTAATGCAATGAATAATGCACTGCTTAGAACGGTGTTCATCATTGGTTTCATGACGTATTCTCCATCGTGGTTAAATAAGTTCTAGGTACTAAACTTGAGACAAAAACGCAGCCGTAAATAGCAGCTATCTATAAAGACCTTGGATATAGAAAAATTATTCCCAATTTTTTTAAAATTTCATGAAAGAATAAGAATTAATTGGATTTAGAAAGCATGTTCAATTTATTGAAGCTAAAGAATAGCTCAAATACCATAGAGTAGATTGCAGGATATTTTTAATAAATAGTGATTTGGTTTTATTCCCCAGCTTGGCTGAGGAAATCTTGGATTCAAGCTTGTTAAGTAGCAGATATTGGCGACTTATTTAAAATCGTCCGCATCGGCTCGATGATCTTCATCATAATAATTAACAGTCAGCTCTGTACCTTCAGGTATATCCTTTAATGCAATATTAGTTGGATTCTCTGACGACACATTACAATCAGGGCTGTGGTTCATATACTTTGCATTGTCGATGGGCATACAATAATTATCAGCCCCAAACGGATAAGGTACGGCAACATTATGAATAAATTCTGCGGCGGCTTGTGGTAATTGTTCAATCTGTTCTGCTGTAAAAACAATATCGATCGCAGGGTCAAACGTCCAAACCGCTGTGCCTTTTTTAATAAATTCACCCGCAAAAACCCCGACGCCATGAATCGGGCTGGCAGCTAAATAAGTTTTAACTAATAACATGTTCATCCTCGTCTAAGTATTGTATTTGCGTTGGCAAACCGATTTTGTCTAATAATTTTATAAGTGGGTCTGGATCAAGCTGTTCAACATTCACCATGGTTTTTGCTTCCCATTCGCCTGTTGCAATCAATATGGCTGCGGCAACAGGAGGTACGCCTGCGGTGTAAGAGATTGCTTGCGCTTCAACTTCTGCATAACATTGTTCATGATCGCAAATATTATAAATAAACAGGGTCTTAGGCTGACCTGCTTGTTCGCCTTTGATTAAATTACCAATGCAGGTTTTGCCCGTGTAATTTTCCGCAAGTGAACTTGGCTCTGGTAAACAGGCTTTTAGCACTTTAATTGGGATGACTTCTTGCCCTTCTGCGGTTGTCACAGGGTTAAAGCTGAGCAAACCTAAATTCTTTAATACATTGAAACTGTTTAGATATTGTTCGCCAAATCCCATCCAAAAACGCACGGTATCAACATCTAATAAGCTTGAGAGTGAATGCACTTCATCATGAGACATCAGGTATAAAATATGCTCGCCAACAACAGGTAAGGTTTTGGTAATTGACTTGGAATGGGTTGCTGCTTCTTTCCATTGTCGATTTTCCCAATATCCTGCTGGCGAGTCGACCTCTAATAAATTAATTTCTGGGTCAAAATTAGTGGCAAAGAATTTTCCATGGCTGCCTGCATTGACATCTAAAATATCAATACTTTTGATCTTATCAAACTCATGCTTTAAAGCGTAAGCACAATATGCATTGACCACACCTGGATCAAACCCAATACTGAGAATTGAAGTCAGGCCTTTTTGTTTAAACGCGGCTTTTCTTGCCCATTCATGTTCCTCATACCAATTCCTACAGTATGGTATATAGTCAACAATCCCTTCTATTTCACACACTGAGGTATCAATGTAGTCAACTTCAGCCTGTAAACATGCGTCTATAATCTGTAAGTTAGCAAAAGAGGATGCGACATTAATCACAATTTGGCTATGGGTTGCTTTGATCAGATTAACTGTTGCATCAATTTGCATCACATCAAGCTGTTTTGCATACAATTGTCCTTGTGGATTTTTTAAATTATTTTTTCTGTGAACACTTTCTATAATGCTTTCACACTTAGCTAATGTTCGGGATGCAATGCAAATATCGCCTAAAATATCATTATGCTGGGCACATTTATGGGCAACGACATGTGCAACACCACCTGCACCAATAATCAGTACATTTTTTTTCACCACTGAGAGTCCCTTCTAAGATAAACTATGCTTGAAATCGTTATAAGTGAACTGCTTAACTAAATTAAAACATCCATTTTGTTTTTTAATGACAATAGCAGGCATTTGCACCCCATTAAACCAATTTTTCTTGACCATAGTGTATCCCGCAGCATCTTGCATACGAATCCTATCTCCCACTTTTAGAGGCTTATCGACATGCAAATGCCCAAAAATATCACCTGCTAAACAGGATTTACCTGCAATAGTATATTGATACTGAGCTTGTGCCACATGGCCTTCAACCTCTGCTTCTGCTTGATAAACTAATAAATCCAGCATGTGTGCTTCTATTGAGCTATCAACAATTGCAATATCCACCTCATTGTGCACAATATCCAATACTTGGGTGACTAAACAACCTGTATCGGTAATCACTGCTTCACCGGGTTCTAAATAAACTTGGACATCAAATCGTTGTGCAAATGCTTGTAGTTTCTGACCAAATAAATCCAGCGGATAATCATCTAAGGTAAAATAAACACCACCACCTAGACTGACCCAATCCAGTTTTTCCAGTAGCACCGCATAACGTTCAGCGATCTGATCTAACATATCCGCATACTGAGCAAAGTCCTCATTTTCACAATTGTAATGCAACATGATGCCATTGATTTTATGTGAAATAGCCAATGCTGCATCTATATCAATCACACCTAAACGGGAATGAGTACAAGCGGGATCGGCAATAGCGTAGTCTGAGCAACTTATTTGTGGATTAATCCGTAAACCAATATCAAGCTCCTGCACCTCGCTATAAAATTGAGTAAGCTGAGAAATAGAATTGAAAATAACTTTGTCAGAAATTTTTTTAAGCCCTTGAATATCTTGTTGAGAAAAAGCAACACTATAAGCATGAACTTCACCTTTAAACTGTTCATAACCTAATTGTGCTTCATACAATGAACTGCTGGTTGTGCCATCTAAATAAGGCTGCATCAATTCAAATGTTGACCA
>JADGDW010000101.1:0-793 GCA_016744725.1 Candidatus Albibeggiatoa sp. nov. BB20
TAATAATACGCGAAGGGTTTGCCTATGAAAACATCAACTCAATTTTGTTTTGGTCTTTTAGCTTTATCTTCCAGTATCGTATCTGCTGCACCTGCAATGCAATTAACAGCACAAACAACTGAAAATACAATTGTTATTGACGGTCAAATTGATGATACATGGAAGCAAGCCACACCTATACGTATTGAGCTCAATGAAACGCCGTATAAACCAAGTAATGGTTATGCTGGTGTCAAGTCCACGGAAGTTGAATTACGAGCTTTGTATGATAAAGAGTTCATTTATATGCTGGTGCATTATGCTGATCCAACAGAAAGTTTACAACGTTTCCCATGGGAAAAACAACCGAATGGTACTTGGAAACAGCTTGAAAATAGAGATGATACAGGTAATGACAATACTTATTACGAAGACAAATTTGCCTTATTGTGGAACATCAACACTAGGGGGTTTAAGAAAAAAGGCTGTGACCAGTCCTGCCACATGAAGGAAGATAGTTTGGTTGATGGAATACCAGATAGTTCATCAGGTCGACATTTCACACGTAACCAAGGTGAAGTGTTAGATGCGTGGCATTGGAAATCAGCACGTACTAATCCTAATTTCCAAATGGATGACCAGTATTTTAACTCTGACCGTAAAGCACAAAACAAGAGCTGGGGTCGTCATAGTGATGTAAAAACGGGTGGTGGCTATGTTAAAAATATAAATCAAGATAAAACAGCCCCTGAATGGATGTCCAAAGAAGCGAATCCTGAAAGTGCTTACTGGATTCATGAACGCAATAAGGTCT
>JADGDW010000101.1:803-17645 GCA_016744725.1 Candidatus Albibeggiatoa sp. nov. BB20
TTCAAAACAGGAGATGAAATCGGAGGCGTTGTTGTTGCACCATTAACTGGCTCGCGTGGTGATATTAGTGCAAAAGGGATATGGAAAGACGGCTTTTGGACTTTAGAAATCAAACGTAAATTGGTGACCCATGAACCTGAAAGTATAGTACAAGACATTCAATTTAATAATTTAAGTCAATCTTATTACTTCGGCGTTACTATGTTTGATAACAGTCAAATCAATCATTTATATCACAAGAAATCCATTATTTTAAAGTTTAAGCAATAAAGTATAGTTTGCCATGTCGGATTACATTCTGCTAATCCGACCTGTGATTACTATTGCCTTAAAGTTCAAATAATAAAGTGTCGTGAACTTTTTTTAGATCACAGTCCGCTCACTCTTCCTACGACGATTATTGTTTTAAGAGTCTCTCCATGAAAAATAATGCTGAAGCTATTCTTAATCCACCTATACGTCAGCTGTGGCGTTTTCAACTGCGCCAAATTGGGGTTAGTTTATGGTGTTATCTTGCAGCCTATCGTTATTTTTTTAGCTATCTTCCAGCATTTCTGATATTCACTGTCATTGTATGCACACAGTTTTATACAGGCTGGGTATACAATTCCAACGATACCACCAACACTGCTTTACAAATCGCCCGAGCTACTTCGTGGGCAATGCTGCCTCTACTGACTCTATTGTGGTTACCCATATTGCGTAATGGCTTAGCAATCAGCCATGCCTTTATTGGTCGTTGGTTGCCTCTCAGCAGCTTAAAAAATATACATAAAACATTGGGTTGGATGTTGTTGGTTTTAGCCGTTGTACATAGCAGTCATTATTTATTTTATTACAACAGTCTGCAAACCCCTTTAACCGAAGCCATACTTGGTACACAAGCAGATTTAGTGCGGGCTATGCAAACCAGTATGTATGAATTTGTCAGTGAAGACGAAGACATTGATATGGTTGCTGAATGGATTCACCAAGGTGCACCACAAGATGTATTTCAACAACGTATCCGCCCAGTATTAAAAGCAGACTGCACTAAATGTCACAGTGAAACTTCGACCATGACCTATGCTAAACCCAGTATGCCTTTATCGGAATATAATGAGGTGCTTAGTTGGACACCTTCGGGCATAGCATCCAAACAATTCCGTGTTAATGTTTCAGGCTTATTGATGTTCGCAGCATTGCTGGTATTGGGTATATCTGCTTTACCATGGGTGCGTCAACGGGTCTATCATTGGTTCCAAACCCTGCATTATTTAGGATTTATGATAGCAGGATTAGCATTGCTACATATTCCTGATGTCCAGTGGTTAGTTGCACCCGTTGCAATCTTATTCATTGACCGCGTGAGTGAGTGGTTATGGCGTTATTATCCACAACGTCCCGCACGACTCTCTCGTATTAGCAAGACTGTAGTGAAACTTGACATCGCGATGCCAGATAAGATGAATTTTATTGCAGGTTACTATGTGCGTATTCGGATTCCACAGATTCATCCACGTGAATGGCACAGCTTTTCACCCACAGGTTTTCAAGTAGAACAAGGCCATTTAATACTATTAATTCAATGCCAAGGTGATTGGACACAGCAATTACTTGCTTTATGTGATAACAACGCAGAAACATTACTCACGGCTGATGTACAAGGTGGTTTTCCAAGTCCCAGTACTCAAGCCCAGCATAGTCAAGATTGGTTACTGATTGCTGGCGGTGTTGGTATTACCCCATTCCTTAGTCTGTTACAGGCAGTGCAAAACGGTAAACAAACACCCCGTTCAATTACGGTGCTATGGGTAGTACGTGATGCAGGTTTAGTCCGTTGGTTACAACCATGGATCACTGCGTGGGCAGCACGGTATGATATGCAATGGCTCTTGCATATTACTGGAAAGGAAAATATTCTGGAATTCAATGATATTGCTCAAACTACTAACGTGCATCTGCATTACGGTCGTCCCGATTGGACACGTATTTTAGACAATCTTGCTATCCACAGTACAGCACCGACTTGTTTTGCTTGTGGTTCGGTAGCACTGGTTAAACAGGCTAGTCGTTCATGTCAGCAGCAGGGTTGGTTGATGTGGGCAGAGTCATTTTAAAATAGTATTAGCAAAGTTTAACAATTGCCAATATTTTTATTTTCCTCGTTATTTTAAAGTCTTAATTTTGCTTTCTCCTCATATAATTGTAAAATGTATCAAGCATAACTTTATGATTTAAAACGGGGAAGGGAAATGCGGGTAACAACGCTATGGCTGTTTGTGTGCGTGACCAATATCGCACAAGCAGACATCTCAATGAACAATAATCAGTTATCAAGTAATGATAGCTTGTACGACATTTCGCAAGATTTGGGGCAAACGGTTGGCAATAATTTATTTCACAGTTTTGATCGGTTCAATTTAAATGTAGGTGAAATCGCTCAATTCTCTGGTTCGGCACAGATTCAAAATGTCATTTCACGTGTGGTTGGTAATGAACCCAGCTTGATAAATGGCACGATTCGCTCTTTGATGCCGAATGCTGATTTTTACTTTTTAAATCCTAATGGCATCGTGTTTGGTGAATTTGCACAATTGCAAGTCCCGAATAGCTTTCATGCGTCGACTGCTGACTATATAAAACTATCGGATGGGGGTGAATTTCATGCCCGCTTTCCTGAACAGGATATTTTAACTACCGCGCCGATTGCAGCTTTTGGCTTTTTGGATAATACAGTAGCCGATATTCAAATCAGCCACGCACAACTTGCTCTCGCACCTGAGAAAACACTTTCATTTATCGGCGGTAATATCAATATAAATGCGAGTGAGCTAATAGCGTCAAGTGGGCAACTTAATCTAGTTGCTATAGCACAGCAGGGTGAATTATCCATAACTGATTTTGAGACAAGTGAATTTCATCAACAAGCAACTATATCCATTTCTGAACAATCGAAATTAAACGTGAGTGGTTTGCATTCTGGCAATGTGCTGATTCGAGGTGAACGCTTAATAAGCCAAAACTCAATCATTCAAGCGGATGCTTATGGTTTTCAACAAGGTGGTGGAATTGATATTAAGCTCACTCAATCTGCTTTATTTCAGGGAGATAATATTGCTATTTCAATGAATAATTTTGGGCAAGGTAGCGCAGGTTATTTAAATATTGATGTACCGAATGTAGATATTGTTGGCAGTATTGTGAGTGCAGGTAATTTTGGTGCAGGTCAAGCGGGCAATATCAGTATTAAAGCGCAACACATTATGCTGCAAGCAGGCGCATCGATAAGGAGTGACACTTATGCTACACAACAAGGTGGAAAAATTGATATTTCAGCATCGGATAGCCTTACGTTAGAAGGACATCGTAGCGGTAATATCGCTTTATTTGGCGATTTAATATTAGAAGATTATCCCAGCGAAATAACCACCAACACTTATGGTAGTGGGCAAGCAGGTATTATTGATATTAAAACCAATCAACTGCTGTTAAATGGTGGATTTATTGCCTGTACCACATTCGGCTCAGCTCCAGCAGGTCATTTATTTATTCAAGCAAATCAAGCTGTTCTTCAGAATGGTGCAAGCATTTCTAGCTCATCCATTGTTCAAGGTTTAGGGGGCGATATTGACATGACAATAGCAGATTCCTTATCTGTGGTGGGTCAACGTTTCGGGTCATTTCGTATTCGTTTTGGAGAGCAGTTATTTGAATATATCAATAATCAATCGGTTATTGCCGCTGCCGCATTAGGAATCGGTGACGGTGGACACATTTCTATTACAGCACCCCATATTTTTATTGATGGCGGGGGAATGATTGCCACATCAACCACTGATACAGGTCATGCAGGTGATATTGATATTACAGTCGATCATTTACAGTTAACCCGTGGTGGTCAAATTAATAACAGCAGTGGCGGGCGTATAGGCACAGAGCTTATTATTGGTACAGGTTTTGGCGGTTTAACAAAAATCACAGCCAACCGCATCACCGCATCAGGTGTTAATTCATACGGTATACCGAGTGGCATTGTGAGCAATACTTTAGGCGTTGGCAATGGTGGTGACATCTTCATTGATACACAATATTTAGATTTAGCACAACAAGGCACAGTTGCGACCAATAGCTTTGCTTCAGGCAATGCTGGCAATATTTATATTGATGCAAGCCAAATTCATTTAGCTCAGCAAGGCAGGATCACATCGGCAGCCACTCAAGCCATTGGCGGTAATATTAATATTGATGTTTCACATTTATTGAATTTACAACAAGGACAAATCACCACAAGTGTTCATGGTGGAGAAGGTAATAGCGGTGATATTATCATTCAGCAACCTCAATTTATCGTGTTAAAACAAGCACAAATTATTGCACAGGCTGACGCAGGTCAAGGCGGGAATATTCGGATTATTGCAGACCAATTTCTTAAAGACCCACTCAGTTTAATTTCAGCTTCTTCACGTTTAGGTATTGATGGCAATATTGAAATCACATCTCCTGCTGAAACCATTAGCAGTGGATTACTAATGTTAAATAAAAAATTTGCAGAACAAACTAAAATCAAAGAAATATGCAAAACAACAGTTGCAGGACAATTACCCACCGAGTTCCAGCCACCGTTAACTTTGAAAGTGAATATGTATCGTTTCCCCAATAATTCTATTGATGATTGGGTTCCCAGCATAGCCCCTAAGTTAAGATTATCTTATTGTAAATAATAAGGTATTTATTTTGCTTCTATTCCATACAAATTGTAGAATTAACTTATAATTTGAATGGGGATAAATTATGCGAGTAACAACGCTATGGCTGTTTGTGTGTGCGACCAATATCGCACAAGCAGACATTTCAATCAATAATCAACAATTATCAACTAACAATGAGCTGTATGACATTTCGCAAGATTTGGGACAAACGGTTGGCAATAATTTATTTCACAGCTTTGATCGTTTTAATTTAAATGCTGGTGAAATCGCTCAATTCTCTGGTTCGGCACAGATTCAAAATGTCATTTCACGTGTGATTGGTAATGAACCCAGCTTGATAAATGGCACGATTCGTTCTTTGATGCCGAATGCTGATTTTTATTTTTTAAATCCTAATGGCATCGTGTTTGGTGAATTTGCACAATTACAAGTTCCAAATAGCTTTCATGCATCGACCGCTGATTATCTGAAATTATCTGATGGTGGTGAATTTCATGCGCGTTTTCCTGAACGAGATATTTTAAGCATCGCACCCGTCAGTCACTTTGGTTTTTTAGGTGGTACACCTTCTGCAATTCAATTTATAGATAGCTCTTTAACACTACAATCACAAAAACAATTTTCAATTATAGGTGGTGATATTGTGATTGCAGGAGGACGCTTTGAAGTACCCGATGGTCAAGTTAAAATGCTCAGCCTAGGTGAAGGTGAAATCAATGAAATAGAACTAAATGATCCTGATTGGTCACTCGATTCTTTCAATCGTTTAGGCAATATCACAATATCCGAAAGAGGATTTGCATTGGTTGTGGCTGGTGAGCAAGGTGGACAAATACTAACTAGAAGTCAAAATATGTTATTAACTGGAGAATATGTTGATTTGGTTGCTGATTTTGACAGAACTGATATAGCTGATGAAATTGATCTTCGCGTAACGGGAAAATTGACAATTGCTGATGGCGCGCAAATTCACGCATCAACTAAAACGGATGATGCTGGTGGCACAATTCGGATTGATGCATCACAATTAGAAATGATAGGTGGCGGACAAATTAGTGCAGATGCGATTAGTACAGGCAATGGTGGAAATATTAAGGTGACAGCAGGACAAATTATACTTGATGGGTTGAGTCGTCATTTGCAGACTGTTTTTCGTACTAATATTAAAGCACCTGCAAGTAGTGGTATTTTTACAGTATCTATTGGTCAGGTGGCAGATGCAGGAAGTAGCGGTATGATGAGCATTGATACAGATTACTTACTAATTAAAAATTTGGCACAAATCAATGCAGCAACTATCAATTCTGGTAATGCGGGTGCGATTCATATCAATGCTAAACAGCTTTTTATTGAGAGTGGTGGCGGGATTCTTTCTTCTACACTGGGTCAAGGTGATGGCGGCTCAATCAATATCACTTCAGACAATATCATCTTAGCGAATGTTGGCTTAATCAACTCTTCCGCATTTGGTTTAAGTACCAGTCATGCAGGTAGTATCAATATTAACACGGGTAATCTTAATTTATTGGATGGCGGCAATATTAATGTATCCACTTTAGGATTTGGGAACGCGGGGACAATTTCGATTAATGCAGCGCAGTCGATTTATATTTCAGGTCAGAGTGCAGCAGAAATGGACAGCATCTATGATATTTTAAATGCTCAAACTGGAGGCGCACTTTCCCAAGTTGGTTTAAAAAAACAGGATGTAGTTGGCGCGAGTGGTATTTTTGCTGCGGTGGTGAATGCTGGGGCAAAGGCTGCGGGAACGATTGAAATACAAGCTGAACGTATAGAAATGAATCAAGGGGCAACCATTTCAAGTGAAAACCGTGGGCAAGGTGATGCGGGTCAAATTGAGATACAAGCCAATGATATTTATTTAACCCAAAGTACGATTACAACTGAAACCCAATGTGGTGGCGGCGGTAATATTACATTACAAACACATCAATTATTACATTTAAATCGCAGTCAGATTTCAACCAGCGTGGGTACTGGCATTGGTCAAGGCGGTGATATAACCATCACCAATCCCAGTTTTTCTATTTTGAATCAAAGCCAAATAATTGCTCAAGCGGATGCAGGTAATGGTGGCAATATTCGGATTATTGCGGATCAATTTCTCCAATCTCCAAAAAGCTTAGTTTCAGCCTCTTCACGCTTAGGCATTGGTGGCAATATCGAAATTACCCCACCTGATGAAACGGTTAGCAGTGGCTTATTAAGCTTGAATAAAAGCTTTGCTGAACAAGCACAAATCAAAGATGTGTGTAAAGCTGCGATTGCAGGACAACTACCAACAGAATTTCAACAGCCATTAACACTCAAAGTGAATATGTATCGTTTTCAAAATGATTTTGTGGGTAACTGGATTCCTAGTTTTACCCAACATTTAAACTTATCTACTTGTCAATAAAGGCCTTTTTTTGCTTCTATCCCAGATAAATTGTAAAATTAATTTCATAATTTGAATGGGGATAAATTATGCGAGTAGCAATGCTATGTCTGTTTGTGGGTGTGACCAATATCGCACAAGCAGATATTTCAATCAATAATTATCAACTAACAATGGGCTGTACGACATTTTGCAAGATGTAGGGCAAACGGTTGGCAATAATTTATTTCACAGCTTTGATCGTTTTAATTTAAATGCTGGTGAAATTGCTCAATTCTCTGGTTCGGCACAGATTCAAAATGTCATCTCTCGCGTGGTTGGTAATGAACCTAGCTTGATAAATGGCACGATTCGTTCTTTGATGCCAAATGCAGATTTTTACTTTTTAAATCCTAATGGCATTGTGTTTGGCGAATTTGCACAATTACAAGTTCCAAATAGCTTTCATGCGTCAACTGCTGATTATTTAAAACTGTCCGATGGTGGTGAATTTC
This sequence comes from Candidatus Albibeggiatoa sp. nov. BB20, assembly GCA_016744725.1. GTDB lineage: Bacteria > Pseudomonadota > Gammaproteobacteria > Beggiatoales > Beggiatoaceae > Albibeggiatoa. Next base: position 8,387 of record JADGDW010000101.1, read on the forward strand.
ATGCGCGTTTTCCTGAACGGGATATTTTAACCACTGCACCGATTGCGGCTTTTGGCTTTCTTAGTGAATCCCCCGCAACCATTTCCACTCAAAGCAGTAAATTAGTTATCGCATCAGAAAAAACGCTTTCCTTAATTGGCGGCGATATTCATCTCAACAGCGATATCCCTTTGACGGCAGACAATACCCAATTTATTCCTACTGTTGAAACTCAATCGATTTTAGCCACTGAACACGGGCGGATGAATTTAGCCAGTCTCGCTTCTGCGGGTGAAGTACAGTTGACTGAGAATGATGTGATTGTGCAAGGTATCGGTGGGCATATTCAACTCAATAATACATTGATTGAAATGAGTGGCTATAGCGGTGGGGCGGTTTTTATCCGAGCAGCGAATTTTACAATGGATAACAGCATTGTGCGCTCTAACACGTTTGGTGATGTTGATGGCAAGAGTATTTCGCTTAAATTGACCGAAGCTGTTTATTTGAGTGGTCTAAACAATGAGATTTCTGTAGCAACGTTCAGTCAGAAAAATTCGGGCGGTATTTCAATTGAAACCCCTTATTTGGAAATGACTGGGGCATTAATGAATACGTCATCTGGACTCAATGGAAAGGCCAGTGATATTGAAATTAATGCAAATAATATCCTTATGCAATATAGTGCTTTTATTTCCAGTGGTAGTATCAATTCTGGTCAAAGTGGCAATATCAGGCTTAATGTTAAAGATACACTGTCCATAAAGCACTTTGCTCCAGGTTATCGCTTCAGTCATGGCATTAACTTGAAAAATCATCCTAGCACTGTTTTTAGTATTTCATCGGGTATAGGTGATGGAGGGGACATCTTTATCAATACCCAAAATCTTGATTTAACCCATGGCTTTGTCTCTACAGATAATTTTGGTATGGGTCAAAGCGGCAATATTACTATTAATACACAACATGCTAATTTAATTGATGGTGGGCTGATTTCAACTTCAACATTTACAACAGGGCAAGCAGGCTATATTAATCTTAATGTCGCTGAGAAGCTTTATATTGCAGGTGAAATTACACTTTCCCAATCAGCAGCAAATGTTACATGGGAGAAATCTCCCAGTATTATTAGAAGTTTTACTACAGGTGAAGCCTCTGGCGGTATACTTAATATTCAAGCTAATCAAATTGTTATGGATGATAAAGGCATTATTAGTGCAGAGGCTTTAAATACAGGTAGTGCAGGCGATATTTTCATTGATACAAATCAACTTTATATTTCAGATAATGCACAGATTACGACTTCAGCAAACTATGCACTAGGCGGTGGCATTCATCTAAATATTAACAAGATGTTGTATTTAAATAAGAGTGTTATTACAACTAGTGTTTATGGCGGTGCTGGAGATGGTGGCAACATTGATATTGTTGAACCACGATTTACCGTACTTAATCAGGGTCAAATTGTTGCTCAAGCCAATGCAGGTCATGGCGGTAACATTCGGATTGTCGCAGACCAATTTTTAAAATCACCTAGCAGTTTAGTCTCTGCCTCTTCGCGTTTAGGCATTGATGGCAATATCGAAATCACTTCACCCGATGAAACCGTCAGCAGTGGCTTATTGAGCTTGAATAAAAGCTTTGCTGAACAAGCACAAATCAAAGATGTGTGTAAAGCTGCGATTGCAGGACAACTACCAACAGAATTCCAACCACCGCTAACGCTTAAAGTGAATATGTATCGTTTCCAAAATGACTTTGTGGGTGATTGGATTCCCAGCTTGGCAGCACCCAATTTAAGGTTATCTGCTTGTTAATAAAGCTCTTTTTTTGCTTCTATCTCAGATAAGTTGTAGAATTAATTTCATAATTTGAATGGAGATAAATGATGCGAGTAGCAACACTATATTTGTGTGTGTGACCAATATCGCACAAGCAGACATTTCAGTGAATAATAATCAGTTATCAAGTAACAATAGGTTGTACGACATTTTGCAAAATTTAGGGCAAACGGTTGGTAATAATCTTTTTCATACATTTGGTACGTTCAATTTAGATCAATAGGAACGAGATATTGGCATAAATAAAGGTGAAGTTATGACACATTGTCTTCGTTACAGACTTTTTTTGTTATTGGCTTGGTGTTGTGTGGCTTGCCAAGCTGAGCTGCCTACTGCAAAGGTAGTCAACCCACAAATTCGTCAATTATTGCAAGGTGCTGAAGCACAAATTGGCAAAACGCTATCTTACGACCCAAATTATCGCAAACTGGATTATCCAGGCGGTGATGTACCTTTAGAAACAGGGGTTTGTACTGATGTTGTGATTCGTGCGTTTCGGGCGGTGGATTTAGATTTACAAGTATTGGTACACAAAGATATGCGTAAAGCTTTTTCCAAATATCCGAATCATTGGGGCTTGAAAACGACTGACCATAATATCGACCACCGTCGTGTTTACAATTTACAAACGTTCTTTAAACGCCAAGGGGCGGCTTTACCGATTAGCCAAAATCCTAACGATTACTTACCAGGTGACTTGGTTACATGGATGGTGTCACCAGAGAATTTGCCGCATATTGGTATTGTGGCATGGCAAAAAACCCGTGATAGCAAACGTTGGTTAATCATTCACAACATTGGTCGTGGGGCGCAGAAGGGAGATATTTTGTTTAAATATAAGATAACAGGGCATTATCGTTATTTCGTAGCCAAATAACCATTTTATACTTTTGCCTCGTTCCCACAAGCGTTGTGGGAATGCCTTCACAATATGCCACGTTGAGTATATTCATGACGCACCGCGTCTGGATTGCATTCCTACGCGGCGTGTAGGAATGAGATAAATATAGAAGGCACAGTTACCAGTCTTGCAATTGGTAAACAACTCACTGAAACTGTGATGATTATACCACCTACTATTGCAACAACTACAGGCTCGAACCCAACTGAAACAAGCATAAACGAGACAACTCAAACTATTATTGGTGAATCTAATGTCCCAGTATGTTCAACTGAAAAAATCACTGGGGATTGCAATGCAAAGGCAATGGAGCAGAGCTGGCTGAAAACATTATCATTCCTGAAGGCATAAGTGTTTCTAAAACGCTCATCTTTAGAATGGTGGGTATTATGGTTGATTTAATAGAATTAGAAAATCAGAGCAGCATCTAACTAAACCATCACATTTCTGGCGCAATATTAAGCAAACGCAAGACAGGTTTCATGACTTTTGCAAAAATAGGGGCTGCCACATCACCACCATAATAATCACCTGTTTTAGGATTATCGATCAATATTGCCATAACCAACTCTGGCTTTTCGGCAGGTACTAATCCCACAAAAACCGCAAAATAAGCATTATCCTCATAGCCGCCATTTTTAGCAGGCTTCCGTACTGTGCCTGTTTTGCCTGCAATCCGAAATCCTGCAATTTGGGCTTTTTTACCTGTTCCCTCATTTACAACAGCTTCTAACATTTTGACAACTTGTATTGCGGTTTGAGATTTCATGATTGGCACAGTGCGCTTTGCTTGATTCTCTAGCACAAAATTGATCGATGGCAAACGCCCCTGATTTCCCAATGCGGCATAAGCCCGAGCCAATTGCAATAAAGTCACATTCATGCTATAACCAAATGATAATGTGGCATGTTCCACTTTTTGCCAATAGCGAAAATGAGCTAACTTACCTTTTACTTCTCCAGGAAATCCACTTTCAGATAATGCGCCAAAGCCTAAATCAGAAAAGAATTGCCACATCATTTTTTTCGGTAATGATAAAGCGATTGTACTTGCACCGACATTACTGGATTTTTTAAGAATCATGGCCAGATCAATATTGCCATAATTGCGTGTATCTCGAACTTTATACTCGCCAAATTGAATCACACCGGGGCTGGTTTGCACCAAAGTTGTTGGCATATATTGACCACTTTCCAGAGCCATTGCGATGGTGAACGGTTTAATCGTTGAACCCGCTTCAAACACATCAGTAACCGCACGATTACGATATAAGCCCCCATCACGATTAGCCCAATCATTGGGGTTGTGCCCCGGTTGATTGACCATTGCCAACACTTCACCTGTTTGCACATTTAAAATCACCGCAGAAGCAGAATCAGCTTGATGTTGTTGAGCGGCGGCTTTTAATTCACGATAAGCTACATATTGTAAACGTCGATCTAATGTTAACTGAATATCTTGACCCGCAGACGGGAGTGACAGACTGCGAATATCTGCGACAATTTGCCCATCTTTACCTTGCAACACTTGCTTTGAGCCTGAAATGCCTGTGAGTTCAGCTTCTAACGCGAGTTCTAAACCTTCTTGTCCTTTATCTTCCACATCAGTAAAACCCAATACATGAGCGGTTGTTTCACCAGATGGATAATAACGTCGATATTCTCGCTGGGTAAATACACCTTTTAGCTTGAGGGATAAAATCTGCTGGGCTTGTTGTGGTGCAATGTGACGTTTGATGTAAACAAAATCGCGCTGCATTCGACCTTTAAGTGAATGAGTGAACTGTTTAAAAGGAATATCAAGCTGTTGTGTCAATTGAGATAATTGTGCGGGCGTATTTTGTAACAGTTGTTTTGGATTGACCCATATCGAATCAACAGGGGTGCTAATTGCCAAAGGTTCGCCATGCCTATCTAATAACATGCCGCGATGGGCTGATAGTGTGATTGTGCGAAGATGACGGGCTTCACCTTGATCTTGCAGAAATTCTTTGTGCATGACCTGTAAATCAATTGCTCGCCAGATCAGTATCGCAATGATAATGATAAAAATCAACAACATCCATTGTCGGCGTGGCCAAAATAATATCAAAGTTTGTGAGTTGGCAATAGATTGAGCTTCTGTTTTGCGTGCTCGCATCGAAGGATTACGTGGACTCATGGTTGAATCATCATCATTTCATGAGCTTGAGGTACGTGCATGCCAAGCTTTTGTTTTGCAAGTTGTTCAATACGAGGTTGCTGAGTTAAAGTGCTGTGTTCTAAACGCAGTTGTCGCCATTGCTCATTTAATTCATCGCGTTGTTGGGATAAATTCTGAATCTGCATAAAGGTTAAATGGTTTTGATGGCGGGTATAAATAAGACCTAAAGCGGAGAGAAATACCGAGATTAATAATAGAAAAATACTGAATTTTAATAACATAGTTTTCTGATAAGTTTGAAAGAATGGCCAGCTTTATTGAATGATGAATGAAGCTAATCGTCAGATTTATCGACACTTTGGAATAGCTCAAAAAAACCTTGCTTGTGCAAAAACCATATCACTCCAATCAGCAGGCCACCATAAATTAAAATGGTAATCAGCATCCAGAACAGCCATATCACACTAGTGGTAATCATATAAATCAAATATAAAGCGATAAGAGACAAAACGCCATAGCTAATATATTGAAAAATTGTAAGATTCATTCTAAACCTTTATCCAAGTATGATTAAGATTGGCAGCGTTGAATATAAATACTGCCAAGCTTTGAACTGATCTAGTTAAATGTCAAAATTTGACATAATTCATTAACTTTGCGACCACCATACGGGCAACGATCTTTAATTTGTTTGTAATAAGCACCTGCCCAACCACGCTCTGTGCGTATCCAATAGGTTGCACCACGTCGAATATCTTCATCTTTGCTAAAGCGATAAATAATGCAATTTCCGCCCGCGTATTTACCACCATAAGGACAATTATTGGCAACTAAAGGATAATATACCCCTGCCCAAGCTGGATTGGTATCAACCCAATAACGCACGTCATTAACTAAGAAAATATCAACGTGTTTTACTTCGGTGTTATCAGCTTCTTGATACTTGCCATCTTTTGAGTATTCGTATTTATTCCAACGTTGGTTTTGTCCGCTACTACATTTCCAAAGTTGTACTTTACCATTGTTTGCACGGCTCTTGAAATCAGAACTATGTACATCTAAGCATAAGCCATTACCACTGACTAAAGTATTACGTTTTAATGTCCATTTTTGATTGACAGAACCATTACAATCCCAAACTTGAATTAAGCCACCATTTTTTTTGCTATCAAAATCAGGGCGATGCACATCTAAGCATTTACCACCACTGTTTGTTAATGCGCCATTTTCAAACCACCAACGTTGATTTTTGCCACCATGACAATCCCATAAATAAACACGTCCCCCATTTTTACGAGCATCAAAATCGGCCCCTAAAATGTCTAAACATTTGCCATTTTCACTACGTATACTGAAGGTTTCATCATCAGCAGTACTGCTAGGGACATTGGGTGCGATGCGTGAATCATTACTGCTAGAATCTTCGACGATAAATGCAGCTCGGCAACCTTTATCGACCCAAACGCCACGATTGTCATAACCCCAAGTATCATTGATGGTGCAGCGTGTAGAACTGAGTTGTTTAAAAATACGCACTTCTTTGCCATTGGTATCAATTGAGCAATGGCGGTATTGGCTGTTACTTGATTCGCAGCTAATTTTCCCCTCGGCAGCATAAGCCATATTGGATAGAAGCCACAGTAATGTGGTCATTAAAAATGTAAACTTCATTGACATCCGATTTTCTCCCTTCTGGTGTAAACTGCACAAAAGCGTTTGATAGATTAGTGAGTGTTGGTTTGCTTATGGTATGTTAACAGTGACCTGATAATCAACTTATTTTCCATTATTCAAAAATTCGATATTTTAAGCTCAGTACAAAACCCAAGAGGAATGCGATAAAAAACTGAGCCATTGGAAAAAGCGTCTTTATTTCTGTATCGCCTGTAATTTATCCGATAAATAGCTTGAAATCGCCCCGATATTACCTGCACCTAAGGTTAATACAATATCGTTGTCTTGCAATTGAGGCAATAATTGTTCAAATAGCTGATTATGCTGCTGAATAAAAATGGGTTGTTTCTGGGAATGATCTGTAATTGCAGCGACAAGTGCCTGACCATCTGCACCTTCAATACGCGCTTCACCTGCGGCATACACATCCAGTAACAACAACACATCAGCCTGACTTAACACCTCTACAAATTCAGTAAATAAATCTCGAGTACGGCTATAACGATGTGGCTGGAATATCACCACTAAACGCCGCTCTGCCCAACCTTGATGAATAGCACTAAATACCGCTTCAATTTCACGTGGATGATGACCATAATCATCTACCAGTAAAATATTTCCTTGAGGCAATACAATATCTTGCATTTGGAAGCGTCGCCCAATACCACTAAATGATTGTAGTGCAGTACAAATTGCATTGTCAGTCACGCCTACTTCATGTGCAATGGCAATGGCGGCCAAAGCATTCAACACATTATGTTGTCCCGGTAAATTTAAGGTAACATCTAAACTGTGAATTTGACCACGTAAAACTCTAAAACGGGTTTGACCTTGTTGTTGCTGAATATCTGTTGCTCGAATATCAGCATCTTCTGAGAAACCATAGGTCAATACAGGCTTAGTAATAACAGGTAAAATTTGCTCACGAATCACGGGATCATCAATACATAAAATCGCTAAGCCATAAAAGGGCAATTGATGTAGAAAATCTTCAAAGGTTTGTACTAATTTGGAAAAATCGTGCTGATAGGTTTCCATGTGATCCGCATCAATATTGGTGACAACCGCCATAATCGGCTTTAAGTAGAGAAAAGAAGCATCACTTTCATCAGCTTCTGCAACCAGATATTGACCAGAACCAAAACTTGCATGAGTCCCTAAACTATTTAATTTACCACCGATCACAAAGGTTGGATCTAAGTTGCCTTGAGCTAAAATACTTGCGGCTAAACTGGTTGTTGTGGTTTTACCATGTGTGCCTGCAATCGCAATGCCTTGGCGAAAACGCATCAACTCGCCTAACATTTCCGCTCGTGGTATGACTGGAATATGTAATTTCCGAGCTTCTTGAACTTCAGGATTGTCTTGTTTAACCGCAGTTGATACCACGATCACATCACAACCATGTATGTTTTCTGCATTGTGCCCAATTTGAACTTTTATTCCCAAATTTGCCAACCTCTGAGTCATTGCACTTTGCTGCAAATCTGAGCCTGACACGGCATAACCAATACTGTGCATGACTTCAGCAATACCGCTCATGCCCGCACCACCAATGCCAATGAAGTGAATCCGCCGACCGCGTTTTGGAAGCTCAGTTTTTTGTTGCATTATTATGTCTCAATTCAATTCTCAATGAACAATTATCAATGAACATTGCGCAATTATCAATTATCTATGAATAATGGCTTATATACCATGTAATGATGTGGATTCGGTTTTGTATTTTTCGAGAAAATGCTAAATTAATAAGCAAACATCTAAACCCATCGTAGTGAAATGAATAAAACCAAGCGACAACAATTTTTTGCCCGTCTCCAAGCTGAAAACCCAGAACCTGCCACGGAACTGAATTATACATCTCACTTTGAATTACTGATTTCTGTGATGCTATCAGCGCAAGCAACGGATAAGAGTGTCAATAAAGCCACCGCTTTGCTATATCCAATTGCCAATACACCACAAGCTATTTTAGATTTGGGTGAAGAAGGCTTGAAACAATATATTAAAACCATTGGCTTATATAATACTAAGGCTCAAAATATGATTAAAACTTGTGGGTTATTACTATCAGAACATGGTGGCGAAGTACCGAATCAGCGTACAGAATTAGAAGCCTTGCCCGGAGTTGGACGTAAAACCGCCAATGTCATTTTAAATACCGCATTTGGTCAAGCAACAATGGCAGTGGATACACATATTTTCCGTCTATCTAATAGAACAGGTCTCGCCAAAGGCAAAACGGTGCGTCAAGTTGAAGACCAATTGATGAAAAACATACCTCAAGAATATTTGCTACATGCACATCACTGGCTTATTTTGCATGGTCGTTATGTCTGTATTGCCCGAAAACCGAAATGTGCGAGCTGTATGCTTGAAGATTTATGTGAATATAAAGACAAAGAAATTGATTAGAAAGGCGCTTGCGGGAGATGTCATGTTTATTGATATTTCCCTTAACTTTATAATGTTGGCCTAATTAATGCTTAAATTTTCGTAAAAATATCCCCTTTTATCCTACTATTATTTTTCTCAGCAAATGCACTTATCGTCCGCATAGGTGTGTAATTGTATTACATGAAAAAATAACTTAATAAAATTAATATATACGAATATAAATGAATTTAAAATGATTATACCTGCCGAATTCCTCATTTTTACGTCCTAAACGCTATTTTTCCTATTTTTATTGTATTAGCATTAAATTCATGAATGGTATGA
>JADGDW010000256.1:0-3145 GCA_016744725.1 Candidatus Albibeggiatoa sp. nov. BB20
GTGGATAAGTCTGTGGATAACCTGTGGATAAGTATGGGATAACTTTACCTCACGCTAGGTGTCAAAAAGTTATCCACAGGAATTTTGATTTTATCCACAGGTTATCCACAGACTTATCCACAGACTTATCCACAGGCTAAGTTATTGATTTTTGGTTGAGGAGATTTTGAAAAATTGAGGCGATTGAGTAGAAATATCTTTAAAAATAGCCAGTTTAGGCGCTATCATTTGAGTCATAATTACATGAATAATTCTAGTTTAGGCTGTGGATAACTTTAAGAGTACATACATACCTTGCTCAAATAGCAACTTGTACTCCTAATCTAATTTTATACATTGAATTGCTGAACTGCCTCAATAAAGCATTGCCCTCTATGTTCATAACCTTTAAACATATCAAAACTGGCGCAAGCAGGAGATAACAACACCACATCGCCTGATTGAGCTAATTGACTCGCTTCAGAAATCGCCATTTCCATGCTATCTGCAAAATGGATTGGGATATTGGAATATTCTTCAAACGCCTTTTGAATCAATGCCGCATCACGTCCAATTAAAACACAGGCTTTCAAATGCTGTTCTGCCATCATTGCCAATGGTTCAAAATCTGCTCCTTTACCCTCACCACCTGCGATTAATATCGTTTTTCTAGGACGTTCTAAACCCTGAATAGCTGCTATCGTCGCACCTACATTTGTGCCCTTGGAATCATTAAACCAATTAATGCCTTGATGTTGTGCCACCCATTGACACCGATGCGGTAAACCTTGAAATGTTTGTAGCGTATCTAGCATAGCCGTCATTGGAATATCAATCGCCTCACCCAAAGCCAGTGCCGCTAGCATATTGGATTGCATAATCCGACCTTGTAATTTAGTGGTTTTAACAGGTAATAATGGAGTGGGGAATTGAGTCTCATGATTACGCGCAAAATAAGATTCACCTTGATGCGGGCAAATACTATAAGTGCCCCGACCGCAATGTAAGCTGAAACTTAAATGGGCTTGTTGAGGCTGCAACATGGCGACAACCAATGGATCATCAGCATTGATAATAACGTGTTCACAATTTTGATAAATTTTTTGTTTGGTCGCACTGTAATCAGCAAAGTTATTATATCGATCCATGTGATCTTCACACACATTCAACACCACAGCCGCTTTAGGTTTCAATGAATGGGTTGTTTCCAATTGAAAACTAGATAACTCCAAAATATAAATATCAGGACGTTGTCGAGTGATTAAATCTAAAGCCGATGTCCCTAAATTGCCACCAACTCGCACATCCCAACCCGCTTGTTTTGCCATTTCTCCAAGCAATGTTGTGACGGTACTTTTCCCATTTGAACCTGTAATCGCAACCACGGGCGCATCAACATGACGAGCAAACAATTCAATTTCACTGATGATAGGGACTTTGGCTTGAATTGCAGCTTGTAAGGCAGGTTCTTGAACCGATAAACCGGGACTAATTACAATTTCTTGGGCACGAGCTAAAATATCTGCATCAAACTGGCCTGTTATATAGGGAATTTCAGAATCGATTTGTTGTAAGGCTTGGAGTTGAGGAGGATGTTCACGATTATCTATGACACAGACTGGGATATGCTGTTGCAGCAAAAAACGAGTACAAGCAATTCCCGTTTGTCCCATGCCCATCACAACAGTGTAATTGGTAGGCAAGCAGTGTAAATTTTGAGCAGGCATTTTTGATTAACTGGCAATTTTATCAGCGCATGATTATCAATTAATCGTCCATAATTATCAACCTATCTTGATTCAGTTATAGTCGTTTTATTCTAAGATGATACGGGACTGGCAGTCCTAGACTTTAAAACTGATTGATATTTAAACAATGACAGGACAGTCCTCGCACTCAAGATCAAATTGACTATATTTGGCAAATCTTGCCGATTCCATTACCATAGCGTTCATTTTTTAAGTGTATTCAGCAAGCTTTAGAGTTATATTCTGAGAGTAGAAAATCTATTGCAATGTTATCTTTATAAGATGAAATTTTTTGCTTTTTAAGGTAAATTTAAAATATTAACTTATTGTGGTATAGAAAATGACACAAGATATTAATACTGATACTGAAAATAACACAGCACAAAACTACCCGTTAAATGAAGCTAAAATTTTGGTTTTAGGACAAGGTAGCGTGGGCAAGACTTCGCTTATTAATCGATTGATTTTAAATGAATTTGATGCGAATGAGAATATGACAGATGGAATTAACATCCAAAATTGGCAAGTTAACATTAATAATGAAAATGTCCGTTTAAATGTATGGGATTTTGGTGGACAAGAAATCATGCACGCTACGCATCAATTCTTTTTAACTAAGCGCAGTTTGTATTTGTTGGTATTAGATGCAAGACAAGAAGAACAATATAGTCGCATTGAATATTGGCTCAAACTAATTCAGGTCTATGGTGATGATTCTCCAATTATTATTGTTCTTAATAAAATTGACCAGCATATTCTTGAATTGAATGAAAAGTTCTTGCAACGTAAATATCCATCAATAAAAAGTTTTATTCCTGTTTCTTGCAAGGAGAATCAAGGTATTGAAGAATTAGAGCAAACTATTTTTTCTTGTATTAATCAATTACCTCATATTCATGATTTATTACCAAAGTCATGGTTTTCTATCAAACAAAAACTACAGAATATGCGTAGAGATTTTATTTCTTATGCTGAATATGAGAAGTTATGTGAACGCGAAAATATTACAGCTTTGGCTCAGCAAACTCTTATTAGTTTTTTACATGATTTAGGCATTGTTCTAAGCTTTAGAGATAACGGAAAGTATCTACATTTGCAAGATACTAGTATTTTAAATCCTCAGTGGGTTACAGAAGGAATTTATAAAATACTAAACAGTCATTTATTGTTTCAATCAAAAGGTATTCTTGATATTGCATTGCTTTCATCTATTTTAGATATGAAACGATATCCATCTAATAAACATCGCTTTATTATAGATATTATGGAGAAGTTTGAGTTATGTTTTGAATTCCCAGAAACAAATAACCGCTTTTTAATTCTAGATTTATTATCTGTTCAAGAACCTGATATAAACTGGGATTTTGATGATTCTCTTTGTTTTGAACTGCATTATGATGTATTACCAAGTAGTATTA
>JADGDW010000256.1:3155-3677 GCA_016744725.1 Candidatus Albibeggiatoa sp. nov. BB20
ATTTCTCGTTTTATTGTTAGATTACATCACTTAATATCTCACTATACATTTTGGAGAACAGGGGTTATTTTGACTCTTGATAACAGTAAAGCTCTAGTGAAAGCAGATTTAGAAGATAAAATAATTGCGATTTCTGTTATAGGTAATAAGGAAAACCGACGGGCTTTATTAAGTGTAATTCGGACTACATTGCAAACAATAAATTGTTCTTTTGCAAAATTACAAGTAACGGAATTTATTCCCTATGAAAACATACTTATTTCTTATCAAGATTTATTAAAACTAGAGGGAATGGGAGAAATTGAATATTTAGTGCCTAGCTTGCAGAAAAAACTAAATATTAAGACTTTATTAAATGGTATTGATATTAGAGAATCTCAAGTTAGTAAAATTCTTGCAATAGAAAAAGAAAAGCTGGAGCAAGAGTCTGAAATTGAACATGATATTGAAAATTATGTTTATACAGGTTTAATCATTTTTGTCGTTTTTTCAGTCATAGTGTTGGGTATTATTTTAGGTACA
>JADGDW010000257.1 GCA_016744725.1 Candidatus Albibeggiatoa sp. nov. BB20
GAGGTAGAAAATCTGACTAAATCTCAAGTTGGCAATGACCGCATCACTTTCATCAATACTAAAGGTGGTAGAAATCGCACTGTACCGTTAAGCAGTGAGTTATGCGAAGAACTAAAAAACAGCTCAAGTGAACAATTATTTAGAAAAAGCTACTATACCTTCAGAAAAACTCTAAAAAAGTGCAGTTTTAAGGTAAGAGATAATCAAGCCAGCCATGTATTAAGGCATACTTTTGCAACTCATTTTATTGCCAACGGCGGAAATATTCTTGCGTTAAAAGAAATCTTAGGACACAGCGATATAAAGATGACTATGATTTACGCACAATATTCGCCCGAACATCTTGAACAGGCTAAAATTTTAAATCCGTTGACTGTTTTGTGACAAAAGTAGCTTTTGAATATTAATATAATTTATTAAAATCAATTTGTTATGTGTTTTTTAGAAATTAATTGAGTTAATTTTATAACTGACGTGCCAGTAACATTCCCATCCAAACGGTTAAAATACATAAAGACACATTGCTGAAAATATTCAATAAGGCTTTGAAATAAGCTTCAGATTCAATTAAATACAAAGTATCCAATGAAAAAGTAGAAAATGTTGTAAATGCGCCTAAAAAGCCAACCAATACGGCCATTTTCCATTCTTGAGCAATGAGTTTATCTAACATCCAAATTGACAGAAAACCCATTAACAAAGAACCAATCAGATTAACCGCTAGCGTACCATAAGGGAATTCACGGCCTAATAGAGTATAAAAGCCTGTCGAAACCCAAAATCTCATGAGTGCACCTAATGCACCTCCTAAGGCAATCACCACGATTTGTAACATTATTCTATTTTCTTAATTAAGCCTTTGTGACCAAATTGGCGCAGTCGTTTTCTCATACTTTTAGCTTCTGCTTCCGTACGCTGTGCGACTGTTCGCACCGTATACCAAGTACCAATTTTTTTTATTTCCATGTCAATGCCTTCCGCTTTTAACTTGGTCACTAAATCTTCAGCACGACTATATTTCTTTAAACTGGCAGCTTGAACCACCCAGTGTGTACCAATAATAGGCCTTGTTTGCTCATTTTTACCAATCTCGTTGTTACCCGTACCAAATGGCATTCCATCAATATCTAAAAATACAAATCGTGACATCGAGCTTGGAAGATCAGGGACATAAATATCACCATTTGCATCCTCAATGATTTCTTCAGTCACTTCATCAGGCTCAATAGCACTTAAAATATAACTGCCATCTGAAGATTGTATTGCACCTGCGGGAATGGATAGAGTGACAAGGGCTTGTAAGAAGAAATAAGTCAACAGCATAATTAAGGCAAGTACCACCCCCCCAATTGAACGCTGTTTAGGGTCATACGGTTCACTCATACTTACTGGACGACGGACGTTTTGAGCCATAATTACATCTTTCTTTCCATTAAACCATAACAAAAAGCGGTTCAAACTTGAGGGCTAGCCATTTTATCGTATGTAGCTTGCCAGCCCCAAATTAGCAAATTTATTACATAAAATAACGTAATTTACGTGCTAAGACAAGGATTTAAAATTATTGTAATTCTAAACTCTTTTCTAAATCAAGTTGTTTAGCTAACTTACTAGCCATTGATACACCCAATTGCTCAGCAAATCGGTCAAAATAGTCAAGTTTCGGCGTAAAATCTACAATGTCTTCAGCACCAATCAATTCTCTTGCAACATAACTGGTATTACCTAAACCATCAATGAGGCCTAAATCAACAGCCTGTTCACCTGTCCATACCAGACCAGAGAATAATTTTTCATCTTCACCTTTTAATTTATCGCCGCGACCTTGTTTCACAACATTAATGAATTGTTGGTGTACATTGGTGAGTAAATTTGTGATGTGTTGTACATCTGCTTCTTTTGCTGGTGAGAATGGGTCTAAAAAGGCTTTATTATCTCCTGCAGCATACACTCGGCGTTCAATACCTAATTTATCAATCGCATCTACAAACCCAAAGCCGCCACTCATAATAACGCCAATTGAGCCAACAATACTGGCTTTATCTGCGTAAATTTCTTGGCCTGCTGCCGCAATATAATAACCACCAGAGGCACAAATATCAGTAACTACAACATAAAGTGGTATATCAGGATATTTTTTACGCAAACGCATCATTTCATCGTTGATATAACCTGATTGTACTGGGCTACCACCAGGGCTATTAATTCGTAAAATAACCCCTTTAGTGTTTCCATTTTTAAAGGCTTTGCGCAAACCACTGATAATGGTTTCAGCATTGGCTTCCATATCGCTGCTAATAACTCCCGTTAATTCAACCAGTGCCGTGTGCCCTTCTGCATCAGCAAATAAATCACTTTTGCCTCCAGAAAAAATATTAGCAACATCTGGGTTGGCCAAAATAAAAAGTCCAAGAAAGGCGAATAAATAGATAGCTAATAGAAATTTAAAGAAAATGCTCCATTTACGCACTCGACGTTGTTCGTTTAATGATGCAAAAGCAAGGCGGCTGAGTAATTCACGTTCCCATTGCTCGGATTGTTCTGAATTCTGCTGATTTTCAGTCTCTGACATGTTCTAATTTCCTGAACTGAATTTAAAAGATAGGTATAGCTTAATGCAAACTGCGGAGATAACCAAGTGTAGGCTTACGCTTTATTCTGATTCATTGATAATATCAACATGTTCTGGTGGTGTAAATTGAAACAGTTTTTTATCTAACTGGCTATTTCGCTGCATATTTTTAAAGTGCATGGTCGTCGTTTGACCTAAATTATCCACTAAATCTAAACCTCGTAATGCTTGTCCATCCAAGGTTAAAATGATTTTTTCAAATTGTGCTTCTTCATCTTTGGGCTCAAGTTGCAAACGGCTGTATTCCGATTGTGAGTCTAATTTCGTCATATTAAAATCTTGTTCTACACGAGGCTGGCTACTCATCAATAATAATGTGGGTGTTTTACCCAAAGCGGTATCAAAATCTTTAATCGTGACTTGCTCTAAATCTTCATCATAAATCCACACAAGTTGGCCATCAGCAACAATGAGCTGTTGATAAGGTACTTGATATGCCCAACGAAAACGGTCTGGACGTTGGATATACATTTGACCTTCGGTTTCTTCCAGTAATTCCCCAGTATCTGCATATAAACGTTGAACAAAATTAGCTTGCAAAGAGGTTAAATCATGTAAAAACACGGCTAAATCTTGTTGTGCGTAGAGGTTAGTGCTGAGCAGCAAACCAAGCAATAAAATGAATTGTTTCATAAATATCCATCATCAGATTTAATCAATAGGCTTGGATTATAACAGTTGAAGGGCAAAATTAAATAAATGAGTCTATTTTAATACAAAATTTGGTCTTGTATGCGAATAAAAAAATTAATGATTTTAAAAGAATTGGAAAACTAAAGCAGGGAGTAAATCAATGGAAAGGTTCATAAAGAAATAGGCTACTAGTAATTTGACTTTCTCGTCGCTTAAAAATTCGTCATGACATAAATTTAGCAAGAAGTCTGAATTTATCTTATTTTAAAAGTGCATTCAGATGAATACTTGCTTCCCCTCTCCTTGGAGCTACAGATTTAATTCGAAAGGAATATTCATATTGTTGTTTAGAGTGGTTGGGAGAATAAGTAGGCCCTTTTCTAGGT
>JADGDW010000001.1:0-15317 GCA_016744725.1 Candidatus Albibeggiatoa sp. nov. BB20
GTACCAGAAACACTTGCTGTACCTTGCGTTGCAGGAGTTTGAATTGACCACGTAATGGTATCGACATCAATGTCTGTGGCATTTAAATTAAAACTGTAAGCACTTGTGCTAATTGCGGCGGTTGCAGAGTTGTCTTCATTCAATGTAATGGCGTGCTGTGCTGATTCTGTGAATGTGGGCGCATCGTTGATTGAATTGATGGTGACTGAAATAGTTGAAACATTAGAATCTACCAGCCCATCATTGACTTTGAAGGTGAAACTATCTGCACCGTTAGTATTGGCGGAGGGAGTGTAGGTAAATGCACTGGTATTAGTAATTGTTGCTGCGCCTTTTGTACCATTGGTAATGATGCTATAAGTCAATGGATTTGAGTCTGCATCCGATGCGCTTAATGTACCTGTTTTAGCTGTATCTTCATTGGTTGATATGGAACTATTGTTTGTTGTAGGAGTGGTATTGCTCACAGAAATATTGGCAGAAACTTGAGGCGCAGCATTATAATTTACATTGCTCGCTTGATTCGCATTCACTGTGCAAGTACCTAAATTAACAAAACTCACAGTATTACTACTAACGGTACAAATGCCTGTGGTGCTACTGGTAAAAGTAACGGAATTTCCCGATGCGCCACCTGTTGCACTTAGACTGGTGTTTCCACCATAAATACCTATTGATGTGGGTGAAAAGCCTGTGATACTTTGGTTGGCTTTACTAATTGAAATATTGGCAGAAATTTGAGGCGCAGCATTGTAATTTGCATTGTTCGTTTGATTCGCATTCACTGTACAAGTACCCACGCCAACATAATTAACAGTAGAACCACTGACGGTACAAACACCTGTGGTGCTACTGGTGAAAATAACGGAATTTCCCGATGCGCCACCTGTTGCACTTAGACTGGTATTTCCACCATAAATACCTGTTGATGTGGGTGAAAAGCCCGTGATGCTTTGGTTGGCTTTATTGATGATAATATCGCTCGAAACTTGAGTGGCTGCATTGTAATTTGCATTGTTCGCTTGATTCGCATTCACTGTGCAAGTACCCACGCCAACATAATTAACAGTAGAACCACTAACAGTACAAACGCTTGTGGTGCTACTTGCAAAAGTCACGGAATTTCCCGAAGCTCCACCCGTTGCACTTAAACTTGCACTGCCTCCATAAATACCTGTTGCTGAAGGAGAGAATCCTGTAATCGTTTGATTGATTTTATTAATTGTAAAAGTTTGAGGAACACTTGTAGCAGCATTATAATTACTATTGCCACTTTGAGAGGCTGTAACATTACAGCTTCCTGCACCTGAAATTGAAATCGTTGAACCTGAATTTGAACAGTTGCCTGAAGTGCTAAAACTTACTGACAAACCAGAGCTAGCACTGGCACTAACTGTAAAATCAACATCACCATAAGTTTTAGTCGATAATGAATTGAATGTTATACTTTGGCTAAGTTTAGCTAAATCAACAGTGAGACTTATCAATCCACCAGAGCCACCACCCACCGCATCAGAAGCACTATCAACATGAATTTTGGCATCTTCAGATGCTAGTAAAATGAATTGAGTATTAAATGTACCGTCATAACTATCACTACCTGTTGCAAATGGGTTATTTGTTGAGCTGCCATAACTTGAGGTGATATCCATATAACTATTATCACCAGAACCCCAAGTATCGGTCACATAACTTATAAATTTTATAGTTTTATCAAAATGAATTTGAATTTCATCTATGGCTTGATCTGATCCACCTGCGCATCCTCCTAAAGTTTCACTTGGTTCCATCCATAAACCATTATCCCCGCCATCAAATATTACATCTGCAACACTATCACATTTAGGTGTATCAATAGTCATTGTTACGCCGCTTACTGTAGTAGACCAACTAATATCTTTGACATCTCCAAAAACAAACGTAATTGCATAGCTTGGAAAAGTTATCATCGATAAAAGAATTGTTAATATGGTAAATAGCTTTTTTGAAGTGTAAAAATAATAAGTATTCATAATTTTATATTCTTAAATAAGCTTTAATTCATTGTAGTTAAGTGCAGGTTAGTACTCAACCTTTATATAAAATATAAGGTAAAATTTAAGTTGCCAAGCATATTAACCATGAAACTTATATTAAGAATAAATTTTATCTAAGAATTTAATACTTAAATCTAAACAAATAAAGATTCTGATGAGTCTGTGATACCAACATCTAAGTAATCTTGCATGAGCAAAACTGCATGGCAGATATATCAAAGATGTTTTCTTCACTAGTGTAGTTTATAAATTTTGTCTCCATACAGTTGATTATTGTGAAGATAAGGATAGATTTATCCAAAAGTATTGTTGTTATGACTTGAATCTAATGTATTTAGAATATAGCAAAGTACTATGCTGAGAACGTTTAACAATATGTATACAAACACTGTATATAGTGCAATTTTCAGTTGTTCGTTATTGCATAGTGAATATTTTGATTGTTAATGATGAAAAAATAACCAAATAGCTCCAATATAATTATCATTAAGTTTAGAGAAAATACTGTATTCCTAACAAGATGAGCAATATGCTATTTAAAAGTACAATTAAATCATTCAATTACCAAAGAAGTTGTAACCAAACGCGAGCAGTCCTGAACTGAGTAACTGAATTGTCCATTATCTTGTAAGGTTACTTCTGGTTGAATTTCAATATTTGTATGAGGTAAAGGCTTAAGTGTTGTATCAAAAGTAGGATAAATTGAAATTGATTGGCCAAAATAAATAGCTTTAAAACTACCATCAGATTGATAAATAACCTTTTCAATGCCCTCCAATTTTGATGCAAGATTAATAAATTTATTGGGTTGTAGCACAGTAGGATATACAATTTGTGATGTGCCATTAGGGTAAATCACCTTCGCTTGTTGTCTCGCGCGTAATTTGTTGGGCAAGTGTATGCCTTTTTGCAAATCATCAGACATTTGTGGCCAATCACAAGTTATTGCATTACAAAATAGATCAGGAGCAGGCTCAACAAAAGCATCAAACATAATAACAACATGTATATCTGTTTCAAATGCTCTAGTGCGGCGACGAATACTATCACCAGTTAGTTTGAGTAAAACATCACCTGCTTCATTAAACTTAACCACTTGATTGTTATAATCACAGATTTGTTTAATTTCTTCCTCAGACTCGTCAATAACATCTTTATTACCACTAAGAACTTCCACTAAACCGACAGGATCATTAGTCGATGGTGTGAGAAAAAAGCTTTGGTGGTTGGGCGTGGTCATAATAAAAAAATCACCTTCATCTTGTGATAAACCAGCAGGAACATCTAAAGGTGCTTGTTCTATATTATTGACTTTGGGCAAAAATGCAAATGTTGTCCCTTCATAGCCTCCTTTACCAATAACATTAAGTATTCCCATGTCATTCTGAGTAAAAATAAATTGGTCAAGGTCGATAGAGCCAATATTGGGTGTTTGTTGCATACCATTATTTAATTGTTCCAACGCAGATTTACCGCCCGTTCCACCCAAGCTAAAGCTAGAGCCTAAATCAACAATATCAGGAAAATAAGCTTTTCGCCTAGAGATTGTTTTTTTAGGTTTAATTGTTTTATAAGTGAGTCTTGTGCCTGCTGGAGTTATAAGTTCACCTGTCTCCTCATTAATATCCCAACCTGTAGGTAAATATTTTCGGGCTTGTTTGGATTTGATTTTTGTCAATCTAGTAAAGACTTTACCTGGGTTTTTGGATTTTTTCACAGCCTTTGGTTTAATGGCCTCTAATTTTTCAGGTGTGATAATTTCTAATACCTCCTCACTTAAAGCATCAATATTATCAGCGGTCAATCCAGAAAATGCGGCTTCTGGCAATAATTTAAATTGTTCAACTTTAATTGCTGCAATCGCTTCAGGTTGTAAATATTCAATATCCTTGGCTTCAAAGGCTGTAAATACTTCTGCTGGTAATTGTTCAATATGTTCAGGTTTAAATAGTGCAAATGCAGCAGGCTCAATACCATTAAATTGATATATGTCTATACTTTCTAATTTGGTTGCATCTATCCCAAAATCTTCTAACTTTAGATTTTTATAATTTTTTGGGAATATAACCCCTTTACCAATTTTAATATTATCAGACAATGCTGTGGTTGGGCTGATGCGTGCATTCTCAACTTTTGTACCATCAAGTAATTCAACTGCACCTAAGTAAACAGGTTCAGATTTTGACCCTTGAATCAACCCACCCATTTGACCACCAATAATACGAGCATAAGGATCAATTTGCACATCTGTAATTGCACCTTCGCTTTGGATAATGCCGCCTAATTTACTACCCGTAATTGTTGACTCTTTGATGAGTTGCACATCAATCAAAGTGCCACGATTGGTAATGTCACCCACAAGCTGACCACCTGTTACTTCAGAGTAAGCCGTAATAGTGGCATCTTGTATTACTCCATCATTGATATTCCTACCGCTGATTGAGCCACCGTGTATGGTTGCGCCTTGTTCAATCGTGATATTACTGATAAGGCCATCATTAATTACTTCACCACCTAGTGTGCCATTTGATACGCTAATGCCCACTTGGATTTTAATATTTCTTATAGTTTGTCCACCGATATTAACACTTTGATTAAGCGTTGAATCACTTCGAACAATAGCAATAACTGGAGGTAGAGCTGGAGGCATTTTAATAATAGGCGATTGCTCAATAATTGGAGGTTGCACCGTTATTTTGGTAATCGTTTCTGGCTCTTGTACTGTTTTTGTAGAGTTGGACGTTGTTATGTTTTTTTTGATAAAATGCGCTGTACAGACTTTATCTGTATCCATCAAAATTTGACTGTTAGTACAGTCACCATCCCAATGGCTAAATTGCCAATTTATAGCAGGTGTTATATTAAGTTCAACAGTCTGATTCTGTGAATAGCTTTTTCTACAGTAATTAGTACAATCATTAACAGCACCTTGCCCCTGAATATTTAAATTTAAACCAAACTCACCTATACAGTTTTGAGTTGATGCAAAAATTTCTGTTGCTGTGGATAAGGTCAAGTCACTTGTAATTGCACTGACTAAATAATGATATTCTGTGCCGCATTGCAAATTTGTATCAATGTAGTTTGCTGAATTCTGCGCTGCATTATCAATAATTTGCCCATTACGGATAATTTGATAGCCAATCTCATCTGTATTGTTGTCAATCCAAGTTAAATTGATTTGTGTATCAGATTGTGCTGTTACCGTTAAACTGCTTGGTGCTTGTAGAGGTAAACAAGGAAACTCAATGCTAACAGGGTCTGATAATAGGGATTCACCCGCCTCATTTTTAGCATATAGTTGGTAGCTGTAGTCGGTATTACATTGCAGTGTTGAGTCTGTGTAAACTATAGTATTTTCAGCTAATTCAATTAGAATTTCGTCATCACGTAATAATATAAATTGGGTTTCATCAAGGCTATTATCTTGCCAATTTAAAATTGCTTGATTGTTTGCATTTAAGATTGTTGTGAATGCGCTGGGGGATGTAGGTGCGGTAATGAAATCATTATCTGTAATATTAACTGATACAGTGTCTGTTATTTCAGCATCAACAATAAATACGGTATTTTCTGAATTGTATATCAAATCCTCTGTTGTAATGCTGTGGATAATTTTAGCAATATAGTCAGATTCTATTGCTTTGTCATTAACTGCAGAAATACGAATTTTTTGAGGATCATCCCAATTTAAACGGTTAAAAATTACAGTTGTTGGATAAACAGAAATTTGCTCGTCAATAGCAAAATTAATCGTTACATTTTGGCTGGGCTTAGTTGTTAAAACAATACTGTAATGATCTGATGTACCACCTTCCGTCACATTTGAAATTGCATCGGTTTGTTCAATTATAATACCCGCCTCATTATCTGCGATTGGAAAATTTAATTCCGTCGTTTTTGCATCATAATTTGAATCAGAGCTACTGCTGATGTGGGTAATTAAGCCTATGTGTTCTCCTTCCAAAATAGTATCATCAATAGGGATAACTGAGATTTCAACAGGTGTGGTATCTGTGAGTTGAATTGTAACGGCTTGCCCTGCCTTCTGCTCATTGATTGAAAGCTGTTCATTTGGCGTGATAGTAATGGTGACTGTATTTGTAGGTTGTGCGCTTAAACCAATGGTGTAGCTGTCACTTATGCCCGATTCAGCAAGCAAAATAGGCTTTGCTGTATAAATAATGTTTGCTGCATTGACTTGATGAGAGGCAGTTTGATTGCCTGTACTTAAATAGTGATTTAAATCACCTTCGTAGCGTATGTTAAATTCATACTGACCTGCTTCAGTAAACCTAATATAACAACCACTTTGGCCATTATGACTGCTGGTCAAGGTTTTTTTGCAACTATAACTACTATCAGCATTTGAAATAGTGACTAAACCTATGACTGTTGAGCTTGCTTCTGAAGTCACTGTAAATGGAATATAAATTTCTTGACCTACTGTAGAAGGAGATGGAGAAATTTGTCTAAATGTGACTGTCGTAGCTATTAGATTTTGTACGTTAGAAGTAATGGTAATATTACTAGAGACTTGAGGCGCAGCATTATATTCTGTACTGCTTGCTTGATCTGCTGTCACAGTACAAGTGCCTACACCGACATAATTCACAGTTGAACCACTGACCGTACAGACACTGGTTGTGGTACTTGCAAAAAGCACCGTATTACCAGAAGCCCCACCTGTTGCACTTAAGTTTGCATTTTCACCATAAATACCTGCCGATGGTGGTGAAAATCCTGTAATAGTTTGATCAATTCGAGTCAAAACACTGGTAGGAGTATAACGCCCAGTTGTCGTACCATCGCCTAGTTGGCCATAAAGATTTTGTCCCCAACACCTTATACTATCATCGGTCAGTAAAGCACAAGAATGCCTTATCCCTAAAGCAATAGCAGAAACATTATTGCTTAAACCACTAACGTCAATAGGAGTAAGACTATCTGTGACCGTACCATTACCTAATTCACCATTGTCATTCCTCCCCCAACATTTTAGACTGCTATTGGCTAATAAAGCACAAGAATGATAACCACTTAAAGCAATAGTGGAAACTCCGCTTAAACCACTAACATCAACAGGAGTAGAACTATCTGTAAGCGTACCATCACCTAATTGGCCATTATCGTTTAGACCCCAACATTTAACGTTGCCACTGTTCAACAAAGCACAACTATGAAAACTTCCTAAAGCAATGGCTGAGACTCCGCTACTTAAGCCATTAACATTAATAGGAGTAGAGCTTTGGGTTGTTGTACCATCACCTAATTGGCCATTATCGTTTAGACCCCAACATTTCACACCACCACTGCTCAATAGCACACAATTATGAAAATTTCCTGAAGCAATGGCAGAGACCCCACTACCCAATCCATTAACATCAACAGGAGTAGAACTATCTGTGAGCGTACCATCACCTAATTGGCCATTATCGTTTAGACCCCAACATTTCACACTACTATTGGTTAGTAAAGCACAAGAATGCGCATCTCCTAAGTCAATGGAAGAAACACCGCTACTTAAACCATTAACATCAGCAGGAACACGACTGACTACCTTAGCATCACCTATTTGGCCATTCTGATTTTGTCCCCAACACTTTACACCACCATTAGTTAGTAAAGCACAAGAAATATAATTTCCTAAATCAATGGCAGAGACCCCGCTACTTAAGCCACTAACATTGACAGGGGTATAGCTATCAGTTCTTGTGCCATCACCTAGTTCACCATAAAGACTCCTCCCCCAACACTTTATCCCCCCTTCATTAGTAATTGCACAGGTATGTGTAGTCCCTCCCGAAATATCACTCATTTCGGTTAACTCAACCAATGCTTGGGCGGTTGAAGAGAATATAAGTAATAGGCTTAGAAAAATAAGTCGGCTTAAATATTGTTTGATATATAAATTTATCTGCATAGTTTTCTTTTTTAGAGTTAATTTTCATTATTTATTTGGTTATATGTCTAATTTTTATTGTCCTTAAGTTTTGCATTGTATTCAAAAATTCATCGTTACTCCAATAATTATTAATTAATTTATGGAGTTAGTTATGTTTTTGGAGATGCTATCTAACTAAAAAATAAATTAAATATTTGATATACATAGAAAAAACAAGATGTTACATTAAATAATAGTGTGAATAAATTCTAACAATGATATGGGTTTAGATATAGGACTTTAGATGTGAAAATATGCTGGATTACTGGCGTTAGGTGTGTAGGTAAATGCGTCATCCGCTCAAATTATTTTCAGACATCGAAACAAATTCACATATAGCTCTCGTCTATCCTTAAATAGAAGTTCGAAATTATATTTTTAAACCCAGTCTATTGTTAGGAGTTCATAATGAAATTGTTGCGAACCTTTTTACTAAGCTTGTTATTGCTGTACGGCTGGCAAGCCCAAGCATGGCAAATTGCCGTGAAGGATGTGGACAAACAACCGCATATATTCTTTAGCCACGAAGGTGAATTGAATAATTTAGATGTCTATTTAGCATGGTTAAATTTTGATGCAGAAAAAAATGGCTTTGCGAGCTGGACAAGTCAACAAGGCTGGATTGAAAACAATATTCAACCGATTAGTGGCCAAGCATTGGATATTGATAATTTAACTGATATTCAAGTCGCTGCATTAGACCGTGAATGTCCTGATGAACAACGTTGTGTACTTATATTAGTTGGCGTTGAACATGGACAAGATTGGACGGATTCTACATTATGGCAACACGTCCATGTATTACCTCTCAGTATTGCAGCAACTCAAGAGCGCTTCCCCGGACAAACCACTTTTACAGCGATTCAAAATAATGGTTTTCGTAGTGGTGAAATATATGCAGAAGAAGCTTTTGACGATGCAGATACGACTGGAGTCGCTGCCCCAACCTCAACAATTTCTGATGCAAATAAATCTGATGGTGAAAGCAGTTCTGTTACTACTGAAAAACCTGATATTTTTAAATTAGTGGGTAATCAAATTTTATACGCCAATAGCCAAGCTAAACGATTTCAAGTGATTGATGTTGTTGGTCATCCTGAAACCCCAAAAATCACCGCTTCGATTAAATTAGAAGGTAATCCTAGTGAGTTGTATGTGATTAATGACTATAAAATTTTGATGCAAAATGATTACGAAGGCAAAGCATTCTTTACCGTATTTAGTCAAAACAGTGACGGCCAATTACAACAAGTCGATGAATATAAAATTGAAGGCAGTTTGCGTGAATCTCGTCGACGTAATAATGCGATTTATACTGTGACACAAGATTACAACCGTGAAACTTATAATTCTGAAACCACTGTAACCATGTTGGAATTACAAGGCAATGGTAAACTACTCAAAGTGGAAAGCAAATTAATTGAAGGCTATCCATATGCGATGAGCATTTTCACTGACTATTTAGTAGTGGTAAACGATGGTGAACAATGGCCTGAAACCAATGTGCAAGTCTATAGCTTATTATCTGGCTTAACTGAATTGCCTAGCATCAATGTACCGGGGCGAATTCCTTCTGAGTTCCACGTTTATGTCAAAGATGAAAAATTACACGTTGTGTATGAAGATCGTTCCAAAGACACTAAACAAGAAGGCAGTGCTTTAGCGATTTATGACTTGAATACCATGAAATTATTAGGTCAAGTTGGCAATATCGCGCCAAATGAAGGTTTATACGCCACTCGGTTTGCGGGTGACAAAGCTTATGTGGTGACTTATGAACGTACTGATCCTTTATGGGTGATTGACATTAGTGATGCAACAAATCCACGGATTTTAGGTGAATTAGAAATTCCGGGCTGGTCAGAAAAAATGTTTTTCAAAGATGACATTTTATTTGCTGTCGGCATTTTCGATCAACCTGAACCTGAAGAAGGTGATATTCGTGTCCGTCGTGCATCAGTCAGCTTATTTGATGTCAGTGATCCAACTAATCCAACATTTTTAGATCGTTATATCCCATTAGCAGGTGAGGTACGCTGGAGCTATACCCAAGCCACTTATGATGAACGCGCTTTACAATTAGATTGGGCGAATCAATTTGCTGCATTACCGATTGAATCATGGGAAACTGAAACAGGCAGTTATTTGCAAATGTTGTCTTTCACTGATAATCAATTTGAAGATAAAGGCTTAATCCCTAGTCCTATACAATTGAATCGGAGTTTAAATATCGGTGAAGACGTGGTGGCAGCATTAGGTGACCAAGCATTATTAACCATTGATGTAACGGGTCAAAAAGTATTAGCTGAATTGCAATTAGGGGCAAATATCGCTTGGTTAGATTACAAAAAAGGCAAAGTTTGGGCAGCATCAACAGGACACAAAGGCTATTCACGTTTATATCAATACGCACCTGATAATCTTGAAGTTGCGGAAAAAACCTGGTCACTACCACGCGGCTATAACGATATTGTCATGGATGAACAATATGCTGTGTTCTTTAATTACAATCCATTAGCGATGCAAGTGTTAGATTTGGCATCAGGTGAATTATTAGCACCGATTGTGATTGAAGGTCAGGAAAATGAGAGTACTGCAAAACGGATTTCAACTTGGTACAGTCGCACCCAACCTTTTGTGCAAGATGGCTGGTTCTATTTACCTGAACAACGCAGTTTTGAACCTGTTTTAGAACTTAATGCACATATCGCGTCTGATGCAATTGAAAGCCCTTATTATTATCAACAATCAGAATGGATTTTACGGGCTTGGCATTTAGACTCGGGTCAAGAAGGTTTAAGCCGTTCATTACCGGGTGAACCCCTTGGCTTTGTAGATACCAATCTCTTAGTAACTAAAGAATTTACTAGAGAAGGTCAACTACGTTTCAACTTGTTACGCTTAACCGCCAATGCTGCAACCTTAGTGACCAGCAAACTGGTTGAACAGTGTGAAAATTATAATGCCAATATTGTTTGGGCAGATGATGCGTTATATGTGACTTGTCAAGAACAACGTTATTATATTCAGCCCGCAATTCCTGTAGATGCTGACGGTGGTATTGGTGATGGCGCAAAACCTCTCCCTGAAGAATCAATTCCTGTAGATACTGATGGTGGTATTGGTGATGGTGCAGAGCCTCTCTCAAAACCTATCCCTGTAGATGCTAACGGTGGTATTGGTGATGGCGCAGAACCGATTCCTAGTGATTTTGCACCAGAACCTGAAACACCTGCAACGACGCTTATTAAATTTGCACCTGCACAAAACTTCGCGCAAATTGGTGAATGGCAGTTTGAAGGCTATCCGCAACTACACGCAGCTTATGGCGATACGGTATTGATAGGCAATACAAATTACTATCCATATTACAATGATATTGCCATAGACGTTGTGAATATTTCAGTGCCTCGTGGTGGTTATTACGGTGGTGAAGCAGCTTGCACCGTGTATCAATTAAGTACAGGTGGCTTGGTCACTGAACTGAAAACATTAGAAACTTGCCCTTATTATCAAGGCAAAGCAATGACTGATAATCAAGTGTGGATGGCACGCGGATTTGAAGGTATTGTGACTGAAACTTGGTAGTTAATTATTAGGCTAAACAATCATCAGTTGATAATTGGGGGTTGTTTAGTCGTCTTTATGTCTATTTAGGACTGGTTGCTGTTAAACTGAGGCTGCCAGTCCTTTTTTTATGAGCTTAACCTTTCGCCAACGCGTAAGCCCGTTTCCGTGCTTCATTCGCACACCCATCATCTTTCATTCCCTCACAAGCCAAAGCAATCAGCATAAAATTTCTAATCCGTAAGCCTTTTTGCTCATCATTGCCTGCAATTAAGGTATTTGATTTCGTTGCTAAATCTGCTGCCCATTTCCAATCTTGCTGTTTTAAGCGCACACCTGCTAAGTTATGCCACAAAATAGGGTTACGTCCATCAATACCCAGTGCCCGTTCTAACAATGCCGCTGCTTGTTCATATTTTTCCGCATCATATTGTTTAAATGACTCAGAAAGCAAACTCACAATAGCATTAGAAATATCTGCTTGAGCAGGCCAACTTAAGCATAATAGCAATACAATAATCCACCGCTTTAACAAAAACATGTAAACCTCCTTAAAAATTTAAAATACACTCTTAATTTGTCTTATGTCTTAAAGTATATAAATAATGTAAATATCTGTATCAGATGAATTATTCACCTAGAGTGAAATAAAAAATTGAATAGGATGAATACATCATCACACAACATATTCTACATTGTTCAAGCGCAATCCAATTTGCTGAAAAACACAATGCAATTCCATCTTACAGGTTTTTATTCTTCTTCATGATTACAAATAATCAGGCTCATCTACGTCACTTGAGCGGATAAATTCAATAAGACCAACCGTGCTAAGTGTACGCATTTGTTGCAATTTAAATCAAGCCAAAAAATCAAATAGGCGTGTAGTCACAATCAAGGTTATAATCCCTATTTTGCGACCTTAGATTTCGGATAATATTATGTCACAAAAACGTATTTTACTTATTGCACCAACAGGTCAAGTCGGTTGGGAATTACTGCGTTGTGCTCAGCCATTGGGTACAGTCATTCCCGTATCGAGGGTGTCAAATGCTTATGGACATGTCGACCTGTCTAATGCGGATTCGGTACGTCGTATTATCCAAGAAGTAAAGCCTGATATTATTTTAAATGCTGCGGCTTACACTGCTGTTGATAAAGCGGAAGAAGAAACTGAACTTGCATTTCAAGCCAATGGCACTGCACCTGCGATTATGGCGGAAGAGGCGAAAAAGCTAAATTCGTTACTGGTTCACTATTCAACAGATTATGTGTTTGATGGCGAAAGTGAAACTCCATATACAGAAGATGACAAAGTCAATCCTATGGGAGCTTACGGCAAAACCAAGCTGGCAGGCGAAGAAGGCATTGAAGCGATTGGTGGTGAATATCTGATTCTCCGTACCGCATGGGTGTATGGAATTCGTGGTAAAAATTTCTTGTTAACCATGCAACGTTTAGCCAATGAGCGTGAAGAATTACAGATTGTCAGCGATCAAATTGGCGCACCAACATGGAGTTATATGATTGCACAAGCAACTGCTCAAGTGTTATCTCAGCTTTATTCTCCGCAATTGTCGAAAGATAGAGCTCAATTTTCAGGCCTTTATCACTTAACCTGTGGTGGTCAAACCAGTTGGTATGAATTTGCGAAGGCAATTATTGCCCGAGAAGATAAACAGCCTAATGTGATCCCGATCCCAACCTCTGAATATCCAACGCCAGCCAAACGCCCTGCTTACTCTG
The DNA here is from genome assembly GCA_016744725.1 of Candidatus Albibeggiatoa sp. nov. BB20. Lineage (GTDB taxonomy): Bacteria > Pseudomonadota > Gammaproteobacteria > Beggiatoales > Beggiatoaceae > Albibeggiatoa. The sequence goes on from JADGDW010000001.1 coordinate 13,294, forward strand.
TGCTATCTAATCAGAGATTACAACAAACCTTTGGTATTAGCTTACCTGATTGGGATAAAACCTTAGAACTCTGTTTAAATGCACAGCAAGAAAGATAAATCATGGTAACTCAACAACGGGGTGTGGTACTGATTATTGTATTGTGGTTTCTAGCCGTGGTGACAGTGATGATTGCCACCTTGGCAACAGATACCCGATTGTCAGCCATTGCCGTATCGCATAACAAAGCAGGCTTAGAAGACTGGAGTCATACTATGGCCGCTTTGCAATTGGCTCAAATGGAAATTTTGATGATCAATATGGCGGCACACCCCGATGATGAGGAACGACAAGAATTTTTAGAAGAAAATTGGCCATGGCAGCATCGCTTTGATGGCCGTCCATTGAATTTGGCTTATAACGATGCAGAATATGATGAAATTGCAGATGAATATCGTTTGCCGAAAGGCACAGTGGTACGGATTTATGACCATTCAGGCAAAATTAATTTAGCCAATTTACAACCTGCTCAATTTAAAGAATTACTAAAATATCGCATCGGAGAAGATGATTTAGAACGTCTGGATAGTTTAGTGGATGCGTGGCGTGATTGGATTGATGGGGATGATTTGGAACGTATGAATGGGGCGGAAAATGATTATTATGAAGAATTAGAGCCGCCCTATAAACCGCGTAATAGTAAATTAGAAACGGTGCAGGAATTATTATTAATCAAAGGGTTTTCTGAAGTGTATACCGTTGAAGAAGTTGAGGCTGCTTTCACTATTTACGGCACACATCAGAAATTAAATCCTAATTTAGCTACCCGAGAAGCACTTAATATGTTGCCAGGTAGTGGTGGTTTAACCGAACAAATTTTAGTCTCACGTCGTAGTGAACCGATTAAAAATCCGGGGATGTTAAATGACTTTGCCGAGCTAGAGCAATTGACTGAGTTTCTGCCTTGGATTGGATTTGATACGGGTTTTTATTACACCATTATTGTGCAACATAATCAGAAATTACCTGTTATCAATGAAGATGGGGAAATTGTTTTACAGCTTGCGGGTATCAATGAGGAAGATGAAGAGATTGATATAGATCAGGATGATAAGCAACAAGCGGCCAAGTTCAATGAGAAAGCCAATGAAGATAACGAAGTAAAAGCACCACAACCCAGCATTGAGCAAGCTTATTCAATTACAATTCAAGCTCGTGGTACGAGCCGTTTACCTAAAATATTACAGGTTAACCCTTATGGTTTTGTACCTGACCACAGCTATGAATTAGCTATTGTCCAGCATGAAAAAGAAAATGAAGACAGTATGATAGATTAAAGTTGTTGCATTATTTCATCCTACAGTTTGGATAAGATATGTCATTAAATTAAGCTTATAGGAATGCAACAGACTATTCAAGCAAGATAAATCTAGCACTCCTTAGCATTTCGCATTTTCAGATGAACTGATCCAAGGATAATAATTTTTGAATAAATATTTAACCGAAAACACTGATATAGTCGTTTTATTTTAAAGTGATACGGACTGGCAGTCCTAGATTTTAAAAATGATTGATATTTAAAGTATAAAAGGACTGTCAGTCCTAACATACAAATCGAAATTGACTACAACAAAGCCCATTGTCTGTGTTAGTTATTTATGTAATAGGGAATAAAAAATGAGTTCTGTGGTTACTCCCGGTCGCCGTCGAATTGGTGAAATCCTGTTAGATGAACGTATCATCAGTGAAGATCAGCTTAATATTGCCCTTACAGAACAAAAGAAAACCCATGAACAACTTGGCCGAATCTTAGTCAGGCTTGGATTTATTTCTGAAGCGGTATTACGTGATGCTTTAAGTCAATCTTTAGGTCAAGGCACGGTTGATTTAAGCAAATTGGTTGTTGACTACGATGCCATGCAATTAGTACCGAAAACCACCGCCCACCGTCATAATCTTATTCCCATTAGCTTTGATAAAGAAACCAATACGCTGATTGTAGCAATGGCTGATATTTACAATGTAGTGGCGATTGACCAATTATT
>JADGDW010000001.1:15327-75692 GCA_016744725.1 Candidatus Albibeggiatoa sp. nov. BB20
AGTTTAGCCACCGCAGATGAGTATAGCCAACCACTAGTACGTTTAGTGGACGCATTACTGGCGGATGCAGTAAAACGTAATGCTTCAGATGTACATTTTGAACCAGAAAAAGGCTTTTTACGGATTCGGTATCGGATTGACGGGGTTTTACAACAAATTCGCAGTTTACATAAAAATTATTGGTCAGCGATTGCAGTACGTTTGAAAGTGATGACAGGTTTAAATATTGCCGAAACCAGAATTCCACAAGATGGTCGTATGACACTTACCTTGTCAGGACGGCAGATTGATTTTCGAGTATCAGTGCAACCTACGGTATATGGCGAAAATATTGTGTTGCGGATTTTGGACAGTCAACGCGGGATTATGGCGTTGGATCATTTAGGTTTGACGGATGAAAATTTGCAAACCTTGCAACTGATGATTGCCCGCCCTGAAGGTATGATTCTGATTACAGGGCCAACAGGTTCGGGAAAAACCACCACCCTGTATTCGATACTCAATCATTTAAATACTGAATTGGTCAATATTATGACCTTGGAAGACCCTGTAGAATATGTACTAGGCCAAGTGCGTCAAACGGCTGTTAATGAAGGAGTTAAGCTGGGTTTTGCTACGGGTATTCGTTCCATGATGCGACAAGACCCTGATATTATCCTCGTAGGTGAGATTCGTGATGAGGATACCGCAGAAATGGCGTTTCGGGCTGCAATGACAGGTCATCAAGTGTATTCAACCTTGCATACTAATACGGCAATTGGCGCAATTCCGCGTTTATCTGATATTGGTATTTATCCTGATATTATGGCAGAAAATATTATTGGCGTGATCGGACAGCGTTTAATCCGTATTTTATGTGAACATTGTAAACAGGAATATCAGCCAACAGAATTACATAAAACCCTACTTGATTGTGATACTCAGCAAGCATTGTCAGTTTATCATTCACAAGGCTGCGATGTGTGCCACAACCGTGGTTATAAAGGGCGTTTAGCATTAATGGAGATTTTACGGATTGATGAATCTTTTCAAGATTTAATTGCGCACAAAGCCACTACTTTTGATATTCGACAATATGCTAAAAAATCAGGTTTTCAAACTCTAGCTCAAGATGGGGTTCGACGTATTTTAGAAGGGCAAACCAGTTTAGAAGAAGTTTCACGGGTTGTTGACTTAACCAGCCGCTTTAGTAATTGAAAATAATGGCTATATTTTGAGGACAACAATTCTGAATATTCTATAAAATGCTGCTCAAGTGAGCCAGCATAATCTAAATTTGTTGGAGCTCAAAACGCAGATTACAGCATTACAGAACATCTGATATATTATAAAATAGACTTGATTTTAGCATTAGCCATATTAAAAGGTGATTAATGCAAAATTTGCCACTTAAAAAAGCTAAATCATAATGTTAAACCAAACATCAGTGCATTTTCTCGTCCTTTTTTAGTAGGATAATAATTGCGTCTGACCCCGATTTGATTAAAGCCTGTATGGTGATATAAATGGATCGCAGCTTCATTTGATGGACGTACTTCTAATAAAACTTCTTCCACCATCTTATTCCGAGCAACATCAAGCAAATAGTTTAATAAAATACGTCCATAACCGCCATTCTGACAATCAGGATGGACGCAAATATTTAACACATGCGCTTCCAATGGATGTGCAATTAACATCAAAGCATAACCAATTAAAACTTGATTATCTTCAATCACATAATTGTGATAGTTAGCTTTAAAACAATCCTGAAAAATGCGCTGATTCCATGGATAAAGATAAGCAACTGACTCGATAAGCATCACATCAGTTAAATCAGTTTTTAACATTGGACGTATAACTAATTGTGGTTGGGCTAAAACTGCACTCATAAACCTTGTTCTGTAATAATGTGTTTAATTAATTGTAAATCTTCCCACGCTTTACGCTTTTGTAAATTACTACGCAGCAAATAAGCAGGATGATACGTTGCCAGCACTCTAACGCCAGTATCTGCATAAGATAATTCTTGTTTTCGGCTTTGGTTGCGTAAAACGCCCATGGCTTTATCATTATCTAATAAAAATGTGGCAGCAATGCGACCCAGTGCAATAATTACCTTAGGTTGAATCAATGCAATTTGGCGTTTTAAAAAAGGCGTGCAGCACAGCTTTTCTTCAGCAATAGGATTACGATTTTCTGGCGGGCGGCATTTTAAAATATTGGCAATATAAATGTCTTCGCGTTGCAATTGGATTGCAAATAACATTTTATTCAATAATTGTCCTGCACGTCCCACAAAAGGTTCTCCTTGTTTATCCTCGTCCGCTCCAGGTGCTTCGCCGATAAATAAAATATCCGCATTGGGATTACCCACACCGAATACCGTTTGAGTTCGACTTTTATGCAAAGCACAGGCAGTACATTGTGCCACTTGCTGCTGTAATTCATCCCAGCCAATATTATCAACTTGGGGCTGTATAGGCGCGACGGGAATAACAGACTTTGTCTTATGTGAAAGCGTTTTTTTTGCGATAGAAGCAATTGATTTAGCTGGTGATACAGCAGGTTTAGGGGCAACGCGCTCAACAATGAGTTCACGTCTGACCCAGATATCAACCTCCATGGTACGCAAATAATCTTGCTGTAACTCGCTTAACATATCACCATCTCATTTAGCAGATCACTAGTTTAACATATTGCCTAAAAATTTAGGATTCATGAGATTTACCCAGCTTTTGGGTGATTCGGTCTAAAATGATGGCTAAAATCACAATCGCAATCCCTGCTTCAAACCCTTTTCCCGCCTGTAAACGTTGAATTGCAATCCAAACTTCTCGACCTAAACCCCCTGCTCCAATCATGGCTGCAATCACCACCATGGATAAGGCCAGCATAATGGTTTGATTGATACCTGCCATCATTGTGGGAATGGCGAGTGGAAGCTGTAATTTAAATAATTTTTGTAATTTTGTCGAACCAAAAGCATCGGCGGCTTCAACCAATTCTTCAGGTACTTGGCGAATACCTAAACAGGTTAAACGTATTGATGGCGGCATTGAAAACACAATAGTTGCAAAAATAGCGGATGCTGCACCAAGTCCAAAAAATGGAATTGCAGGAATTAAATACACAAAAGCAGGCATGGTTTGCATAAAATCTAAAAGAGGCATCACAATGCGATAAAACGTTTTTGATAACGCGGCTAAAATACCCAGAGGAATGGCAATTGAAATCGATAATAATGTTGCAAAAACAACCAGTGCCAAAGTTTCAATCATCGGCTCCCATAGTTGTAAGTTCCATATTAAACTTAAACCAAGTACAGTAAATAAACCCATACTTCGGCCTGCAATGCGCCATGCTAACAGGCTAAATACAATAATAATCACCCAAGGCGGCAATTCCAATAAGTGATCGATAACGAAATCAATGCTGCTCTCAGCCACGTCACTCATATATTTAGTAATAAAAGCAATATGCTGTTTTAAAAAAGTCAGCCCGTTATCAATCCAAATATCTAAGGGTAGTTTCGGTAATTCAGGAAATTCCATTATTATGCTGCTCCTTGTTTAGCTAAGATATTCAACATTTTGCTAGTATCTATCGTTTCAATGAATCGCTTAACATAGGCGTTTGCAGGCTGGGTTAAAATATCTGTTGCCGTACCCATTTGCACCACGCAGCCATCCTTCATAAGTACAATCCGATCGCCAATACGTAAGGCTTCGTCCAAATCATGGGTAATAAATACAATGGTTTTATGGACACGTTGTTGTAATGTAATGAGTTCTTGCTGCATATCGCGTCGGATCAGTGGGTCTAAAGCACTAAACGCCTCATCCATTAGCAAAATATCAGGTTCAATCGCCAACGCACGGGCTAAGCCGACACGTTGTTGCATCCCACCGCTGAGTTGATGTGGTTTTGCCTGTTCCCAGCCATCTAAACCGACCAGTTTTAATGTTTCGCGGGCTTTTTGTTCACGGGTAGCTTTATCTATATGTTGAATTTCTAAACCATAAGCGATATTTTGCAAAATATTACGATGTGGAAATAAGGCAAAATGTTGGAACACCATTCCAAATTGATGTCGCCGAATATTAAGCAGCTCTTTGTTTGAAACTTGAATAATATCTTGGTTATCAATTAATATCTTGCCAGAAGTGGGTTCAACTAAACGATTAATACAGCGAATTAAAGTGGATTTACCGCTGCCACTAAGTCCCATAATGACTAGGATTTCTCCTTGCTGTACATCAAAACTAACGTTTGCTAAACCAACGGCAAGTCCTGTTTTATTAAAAACATCATCTTTATTAAGTCCTTGAGCAAGTAAATCGAGAGCGCGTTGGGGGTGTTTGCCAAATATTTTAGAAAGGTTTTGAATTTGGATTTTGGGCATCAATTTGCTGATAGTTTGAATGAGGCTAAAATTCTAATTGATTGAATTTGAAAATACAAAATATTAGAGCAAACAATAGATATGGAATCGATAGAACGAAGTGAAACCTACCGAATAAAATGTTTAGGAAATGGCTGGAAAAGACCTTGTTATTCCTCCCTATATTTTGGATAAGCTATGTATAGTCGTTTTATTCTAAGATGATACAGGACTGGCAGTCCTTAGTTTTAAAAGTAATTGATATTTAAAGTTTTATAGGACTGCCAGTCCTAATACCCAAAACGAAATTGACTATAGAGAGAAATGTCAGGGATTCATGATTAATATGAAATAATCCGAAGCATTGATTGTATGAACCAAGACTGCTCCAGATATTGAAATACTACACATTCTGATGCGTATCATGCACGCTAGAATCAGATTCTAGCGTTGCTCTTTTAGCTACATAGCGATTTTCGATATTTAATTGTCCGTCAGAACGGATTTTGTGATACAAAAATAGTTGACGCGCTATAACAGTCACTTTTCTATCATTATCAGGATTTATACGATAAGTACGGGTTTTTATAGCAGATCCATCTTGTGCGGCCAAAATACATTTATCTTCCGCTAAAAAGGTTCGTGTATATTTTTTACCCTCTTTTTCATATTCCCATGTCCCAACAATATCATGCACCCCTTTTTCCTCTTTTTCAGATGTTCGGGTTGCAGTACAGGCTGCACCCAGCATTGATATGCCTTCTACAACTGCCTCATGAAATAAACGCAACTTACCATCAGCAAGCAGCTCATGGTATAAGTACAATTGTTGCGTTACTGTAATTTCCCTATCATTCATGATTTCATAGGGGTATTCCCAAATAATATCTTGGTTTTCTGATGACAGTCTGCACAGATTATCTTTTGTAAATGTGCGGTAAAAATCTTTACTATCTCGGGTATATTCCCATGAACCAATAATTCCATGTACGGTACTCTGTACACCTTGGGCATTATTCTGAGTATTGGAGGTTGCAGCAGCAATATTATCTGGCACTTCAGGTATTGCATATCGAGGTAATTTCTTTTTAGGCTGTGTATTTTTGCCATTCTCTGCTGGCTTTCTATATTGATCAAGAGCTTGTTTTATCTTGGGGTCTGTAATCAAATCAATATCCATTAAAAATTCTAGTGATTCAAGTCGCTCATCTGCATCATCAGAATTCAAGGACTCTTTGATTAAACGCGCCTGCGTTTGTTGGTCAGCTAATTTGGAATCAAAATAAAACTTTATAACTGCGGCTGCGGCAGTCAAAGCTAAAGTAATTGGTAATGCAGCACTCATAAAAACTCCTTAAACTCAATGATTCGGATATTTTTTAAGACACATAAATTATAAAAGAAGTCTGTGCTTATAATTTATGGAAATCTTTTTTTCTAAAATCAATCTAAAGTATTGTAATCTCTTAATTAAAAAAGACACAGTAGCTTCTCAATAGCCAAATCTCTGGCTTGAAACATCTTAATTTAAGATTATATATTGAAAATATATCGTAAACAATTGTATTTAAAAAAAGGAATTCATAGAGTGTTAGGCTGTTACTTGCAGCCAGAATGTGACAGGACCATCATTGGTTAAACTGACTTGCATGTCCGCACCGAATTGCCCTGTTTCGACAATGGCGTGTTGCTGTGTTGCTTGTTCACAAAAATAATTGAATAAAGCTAAACCTTGCTCTGGTGGTGCGGCGGGGGTAAAACTGGGGCGTGTGCCCTTACGCGTATCGGCGGGTAAAGTGAATTGTGGTATAAGCAACAATCCACCTTGAATATCATTGAGACTTAGATTCATTTTATCTTGCGCATCACTGAATACACGATAAGTTAACACCCGTTGTAATAATCGATCCGCTTGTTGTTGTGTATCGGCTTTTTCAACACCAAGCAACACCATCAGCCCTTGTTCAATTTGGCCAATGATTTGATTATCAACACTGACTTGTGCCTGAGTAACACGCTGCAATAAAGCGATCATTCGGATTCTTCTAAACCAAACTTGTAATAAGTTGTATTTAAATATTCAACTACTTGTGTGACTTCATCATCAAACCATTGTGCACCTGTATTCGTAGCACATGTCTGAACCCGACTTTTTAATCCTGCTAAATCTTCTACACTGCTTTCAACCTGATCTTCGCGAGTATAAATCTGTTCTGGTTTACCATTAGTCATCGAATCATGGCAAGATAAACAAGCCTTATCATGTAATTTTTGGCCGTCTGATATTTCTGCCGCTTGTACATATACGACTGCATTCATGAATAAACCGATTAAAAATAACCAACGCATATTGTTGACTCCATTGGCAAAAAAATAAGCCACTTTGAGATAGGGAGGATTGGCAGTCCTGTTAAACTAAAAGCAAATATCTGCAAATACTAGAACTGCCTGTCCTTATTTTTCAAACTATAATAAACCGTCTTTCCTAAACATATCTTTAATACCGCGAATAGCTTGACGGGTACGATGAGGATTTTCAATCAAGGCAATACGCACATGGTCATCACCATGACTACCAAAACCAATCCCAGGGGAAACTGCAATTTTTGCCTCAGATAACAGTTTTTTTGAGAATTCTAAAGAACCTAAATGTTGATAAGGTTCAGGGATTTTTGCCCATACAAACATAGTTGCTTTGGGTTTTTCAACCTTCCAGCCCGCTGCATTTAATCCATCACATAACACATCGCGACGTTCTTTATACATGTCACAAATTTGTTGGACACATTCTTGTGATTCTTCTAAAGCGGTAATCGCGGCGACTTGAATTGGGGTAAACATACCGTAATCAAGATAAGATTTAATCCGCGCTAAAGCCGCAATCAAAGTTGGATTACCACACATAAAGCCCACACGCCATCCGGGCATATTATAGCTTTTTGATAATGAGAAGGATTCGACAGCAATTTCTTTCGCGCCTTCTACTTCTAAAATAGACGGTGCTTTATAACCATCAAACACAATATCAGCATAGGCTAAATCATGAATCACCCACACTTCATGTTCACGGGCAATTTTGACTACTTTTTCGAAGAATTCCAAATCAACACATTGTGTGGTTGGATTTCCAGGGAAATTTAACACTAACATTTTTGGTCGTGGCCAAGATGAAGTGATGGCTTTTTCCAATTCTTCAAAAAAATCGATGTCTGGTACTAATGGCACATGACGAATATCTGCCCCCGCAATCACAAAACCATAAGGGTGAATCGGGTAGGCAGGATTAGGCACAAGCACGGAATCACCCGGCCCGACAGTGGCTAATGCCAAATGCGCAAGCCCTTCTTTTGAACCAATGGTGACGATGACTTCTTTATCATAGTCAAGTTCAACGTTATAGCGGTTGGCGTACCAATTGGCCATCGCTCGACGCAAACGCGGAATACCTCTGGAGGCAGAATAACGGTGTGTATCCTTACGACTGGCAGCTTCCACAAGCTTGTTGACAATGTGTTCTGGCGTGGGTTGGTCTGGATTTCCCATGCTAAAATCGATGATGTCTTCGCCTCGGGCTCGCGCTTCTTGTCTTAACTCTCCAACAATATTAAAAACATAGGGCGGTAAACGTTGTATGCGTTGGAATTCGTCTTTCAACTTTCAATCCTTTCAGTACTTAGGACAGGAATGGTTTTGGTGTGTGATTCCTGATGGTGTTTGTTGCATTGCATTAAGCTTCTTATATTAAAATGAAATGTGCTTTTTGTCATGAAAGAATTGCAGGTTTGTGCGAGTATTTTTAAAGTGAGTGTATAACGATGGATTGTTTTAAATTTATTAAAAATATCTTATGTTTGAATCTGCATTTTTATTTTCTGATTATTTGTGGCTTAGATTTGATTTTTTAGCAAAACAAAAAGACCCAGTATTGATAATCAATTGACTATGCAGAATCTCTGAACCCGACAAAAATTAAGGGACATGGAGAAATAGTTGTAAGTTATTGAGTTCAAAAAATTAAGCAATAATGGCTGCAAAATTCCAGCGCAGCTTATAGGCTTTAATGATGTCATTTTTCTTTGCGGCTAAAACAATGATAAAGCCTTCCTCTCCAAGCTTTTTGGCTTCAACACAAACGGTTTTCCCCCATACAGTCACCTGCTCTAAATAAAACACTTTGCCAATGGTTTGTCCCAAATCTTGCGAAATGTCGTACAAGCCATCATTACTTGATAACTGATTATTGTTCATTAAAATGTCTGCTTGTGCAATATTGGTCGCACCCACAAACAGCCATAGCGTTGTTACTCGCATAATTTATCCCCATACAAATTATGAAATTAATTCTACAACAGGACAGAATATAAGCAAGATAAATACCTTATTCTTTAAAAGAAGATAATCTTAACTTAGGGGCTAAACTTGGAATCCAATCATCAATAGAAATAATTAGGGAAACGATACATATTGATTTTAAGCGTTAGCTGTGGTTGGAATTCTGTGGGTAGCTGTCCTGCAATTGTAGGGCAGCTACTAAAAAGCTAGAAGCTGTCTATCCAGAAATCATGACCAAAATCCAGTTTGAGCTTTCTCCTAAACCCTCTAAAAAGGAAAAAGCCGCTCAAGGGAAAGCTGGTTTTGTTCCTGTTAAAGCGCGTTGGGTTGTCGAACGTTCCAATGCTTGGGTTGAACGCTGCAAATCCCTTGTGAAGAACTTTGAGCATAATCTCTTTCATGCTAATCAAAAACTCAAGCTTTGCTTTATTCGACTTCTCCTCAAATAGAAAATAAACCCCAGCATATAATCTCAAAACTCATCAGCGTGCATTTTCCCATGTAAAGAATCGGCAATATTCCAAAGTTGTTGACGTAAACGACGTAATTCTTCTTCTAACATAAGATAAGTAAACCAATGATGAAACAGGAACAGAATGATAAGTGGAAAAGGTAAGCAATACAAACAAAAAACGCCCACCATTCCAAAGAACAATGAGCATTTAAGAATTGCAAAAACTATTTAGTTTTTAGTGGTTTCTAGGCTTTCAAGAGTCGTATTTTCGTGCTCAACCCCTTCGCCTTTTTCAACACCATTATCAATTCTAACATCAGCCCCTAATCTAACATGACTGAGCTTTGCACCTTTCCGAATCCACGCTTTTACAATTAATGCAGGTTTTTTAGGATGACCTTTGATAGTGCCACGTAATACACCACCAATTAAAATAGTACCTTCTGCCAGTTCGACATCTTCAATATAGCCTAAAGTGTCAGCAATAATCGTTTCAACCACACCTGCTAAAATACCACCTGTGAGCAAATGACCTCTAAAACGAATATTTTTTAGTGTGCCATTATTGATGATTGTACCTGTAAATCTACCACCCTCAACAGTTGCACCCTCTTTAATTTCTGAGTCACTGACTGTGCCTTTAATTTTGGGCGTACTATTTAAAACAACATTAGATACACTTGCATCTTCTCTAATTGCAACACCTTCTGGCAGTTCAGCTCCATTACCTTTACAACCTGAAATGATATTAGTAGAGGTTTCTATGCTTGGGCAAATAGGTGCTTTGATTTTATCTTCTAAGAAGTTGCTTTCTTCTATAGGTGTCTCAATTGATGGTGGTTCAATAACTTTTGCTAGTTGAGTTGGTGCAAATTGTTTGGCAATCGCAAGACTGGTAACAATGCCATCAATGGTAAAGCTGTTTAATACATTACCTTGTATGTCAAAAATAATGATTTCAGAACCACCTACTGCGGCTGCAATTATTTCTGGGGTTTCATCACCTAAGATGTTGCCTGCTGCGATGATAACACCTGTATTACTATCAAACGCTGTGAAGCTGTAAAGCACAGAGCCATCCGCTGTAATCACTTCGATGTAACCACCATTACTTGCCGTTGCAACAACAATTTGATTAAAGCCTGCTACGGCAGCGTTAACACCAAAGCTTTCATTTTTGTCATCATCTTCATCAAGACAAGCTCCTGTTGAATCTTTAGGATGAGCAAGATGAGCATCTAACGCATTATTAGAGACAGAGATTGTTTCAAAAGAGTCTGTTTTATCATCATAATGACAAATGGTAACTTTACGATCATTATCATCCTCTTCGTCATCTTTTTCATTGTCGTCATCATCATCTTCATCATTATTTGGTTCTGCTGGTGGAGGAGAACAACTGCCTACTGTATCACCATGACCTAAATGACCTTTTAAAGCACTTTCTGCTACGCTAAGCTCTTTTCCTTTGTGGCAAATGGTGACTTTTTCATTTTTACGGATACCCCGTGAACGCAGCGTACTTGACTCAAAAACCGTGATGGTTTCACCGTCAATGCTAATTTCATTTGTGGTTTGTGAACCAATGATGGTTTCCAGTGTGGCATCACCTTTGACATTGGCTTGAATCAAAAACATATTGTTTGTCACTGCAATATCAGTTTTACCGCCTGTGACTTCGTAAGTAGCATCGTTTTGTACGGCAATTTCTTCGGTGCTATCCGCATCAATGTCTTTGGTGGCAACAATGGCTTCTGGAGTTGAAACAGAAATAGTCTGGAATTTCTCTCCTTGAGGGGAATAAACTAATACGCTGTTTTGATTTGTACCCACAACTATAGAATCAGAATCTTGCATACCGGTTTTATCTGAATAGGTTATCAAAGAAACTGAAGGTGAGTTAAGACTAAGAGTTATTATTTGAGATATATCAGTATATCCATCTTTAATAATACTAATTGGATATCGATCACCAAGAAAACCAGTTGCTTCCCAGTAGCCTGTACTATCAACAGTAGCAATTACTTCATTTCCTATTTTTATATTTGCTTCTACTAACGGTTGACTTGAATTATCAAATGAAAACCCATTCATACTAAACAGAAATGCAGAAGTTGCTGCTCCACCAGGGTCAACGATATTACCATCATCTCCTGTAGAATCTCCACGCTGATTATCATTAAGTGTAAACGTAACAGTTGCAACAGTTTCTCCATTAATATTAGAAGAAGCAAAATTTGGATCATTAGAAGGAACTAATGTCCAAGGGTTTCCAATAGCTCCTCCTGGGGTTTCAGGTCCATGTTTACGAAACTCTCTTTCACTTATATCAGAACTACCATGATAGTAGAGTATTACATCAGCAGTTTCACATGGAATTTCAAAACTTATAAGTCCTTGGGGATAGTCATAAGAAAAATCAGTTCGGCTACTATTGTAAAATATCCCACTTCCTACTTGACTATCTTCATGAAGTAAACGTACATTTTGGACGGCGCAAGTATCAGGACTTACCTCTAAAGTAATATAAGTACCATCTACAGGGTTTGGCATTGATATAATATTTATTTGATCTCTATCAGGTGTACCATCATCATTAAAATCATTATTAATTAACTTTAAATAGCGATATAAGAATACAGCCATTTGAGCACGGGTAACAGGGTCTGATGGACCGTATCGTCTTGGAGTGCCTTTATAGCCACTTGTTATACCTAGTCTATATATTTCTTCAATATGAGGAAAAAAAGAGTTTGTATCTAATACATCAATAAATATATTTTGATAAGGATATTGCGGAATATAATTATTTCCATAGATTAGGCGAGTTAAGAATGCTGCTGTTTGTTCTCTATTCACTATGCCTTCAGGACTAAAGGAATCATTTCCAACACCATTTGTAATGCCCATGCGAGAAATAGACTCTATTTCTTGTATAGCCCATTCCCAAAGTACGGGGTCAACATCAACAAAGGTATTTTCAATATCTTGTAATGCACTACTCTCAAGAGCTTGGTGAATAGCTATTCGGGATAGAAAAACTGCCATTTCTGCTCTATTTATTTCATCATCAGGGCAAAATCTAGGGGGAGTCTGATCTCCACAACCTGTCGTTAATCCCATATCAAATAAATACTCAATTGCTGGGTATGCCCAGTAAGATGTAGGAACATCTGTAAAACTAGTTGTTTCTGATAAAAATGTCAAAAAATCTGCACTCATTCGTTCACTTGATGCTGATATATCTGTAATTTCAACACTAGATAAAGTTCCCATATAACCATACCTAGAACTTTCAGGTTCTGAGCGAGAACCAAAATAGGAGTTACTCCAAAGATCAGTTTGTTGTGTTCCATTTCCTCCTTTTTCTTCATTGTCAGCTTCCATTAAGTCAACTTTTCTATGTTGATTATTATTGCATATAGCAAAATGGGCATTTGAACCACTACATGCAATAGAGTTATGGTGTTTATCTACATGATTTGTACGCACCCTATCATCAATATGCCATATAGCCAACCCCCCATTAAAATTGTCTCCCAAGTGTCTTTCTAAACCCTCATCAAACCCAAGAGGTTGTCTATTCTCAACTAAGAAATATTCTTGTGGTTCATCTGTTTCCAGTTTAAATACTGAATTTGCAGTTGTTGCGTTTGATGAACCAGCTGCAACAATTTCTGTAACTCCAGAGGGAATCATTTCATCAACCCAGCCGAGATGGTACCTTGCCCAAGCCGAAGGTAAAATCGGACTTTCTCCAATAAATGTTTGGGCTGTAGTTCTCCCCCAACCACCTCCACTCATTAACCCCCAGCCACCAATACCTTTAGATGATCTATCTAAATCATATAAATCAGGTAAACCAAAGATTAAGTGTCCCAATTCATGAGCCATAATTCCAATGGTGGCACGGTGATCCCCATTACAACTATGTATTTCACCAAAAGCTGCATACCTTGATATTGTAATCCCATCAACAGTAAATGAGTTCAATCCTCCCCTATGTCCCCATATACTTGGTGTTCCTCCTGCACCACAAGAGGCTTCGTATCCAGCTGCAATAATCACAATGGCTAACTCTTCCACTTCAAGAATGTCATTATTGTCTCCATTATTCTCTTCATAATCGGAAAAATCTATATAACCATCGTTAAAAACAGCAGTAATTGCATCCTGAATCATATTATCAATAGTAGGATCATTTAAGTTATCTTGAGTATCAGGGTGTTCAATTGGTAGGGAAATACGAATAACTCCGTTGCCATTTATGCCCGCGTCGATTACCCCATCACCATCTTCATCACGTTCATCAATATCATTTACTCGACTGAGAGTTATCCTGTTGTAGGATGCCTGTGAATAATAATCAATAACATCGCCCAAAGCCATTGCAAAATCAGCCTCAGTATAAGTGGCTAACTGTGATGTTGCAGATATACCTGTATCAAATTCAACAAAAATAAAAAGTACTGGGCGGTTATTATCTGTTTTTGAGCGTACAGCACGGCGAGTATTTTCAAATTTATTAATAGTATCTAAACTAAGCTGCTGAGGAGGGTATGTGAATGTGGGACGTAAATTTTTATTTATTTCTGGTAGTGGAGGCAAATGTGCGTAATAACTACTTAAAATAGGAGCTTTGTCATTAAAATCTAAAACATAATACCAGTACTCGTCAGTACCCTTACTAATGGTATAGCCATGTATGTTTTGAATCCAGTGATTCCATTCATCTCCTATTGTTTTAGCTTCGAACACTAAGCCATTAGGTTGTTCAAACTCAAAAAAGATACCTGCTGAGGGTGCTGCTAATACATTTTGATGTATTAATAGCACGGTAGGTTGGGTTGACGAAGGAAGCCCAACAAAACAATATGCCACGATATAAAAAATATAACTTAATGTGATTTTGATAACATTGGGCTTCGTACCTCAGCCCAACCTACGGATATTACGGATACGGCTTTATCTTTCGCCATAACCTAAATCTTGTTCAATGGCTTCACCCCAATCTGGTGATAATCAACACAACAACATGCCACGATATAAAAAATATAACTTAATGTGATTTTGATAACATTGGGCTTCGTACCTCAGCCCAACCTACGGATATTACGGATACAGCTTTATCTTTCGCCACAATCTAAACCTTGTTCAATGGCTTCACCCCAATTTGATGATAACCAACCATTACGTACAAAACGATGAAATGAAGAATAGGGCCAATCGGCAACATTTTTCACCCAACCATGTTTAACAGGATTAAAATGAATATAATCCACATGTCGCTGCCAATCCAACTCATCCCGAATCACATGCTCCCAATATCGACGCTGCCAGATACCCCGTTCTCGTTTTTTCAATCGGCTGACACGGATAAGTTCACCTTTTGGTATACCCCGAGAAAAACCTGCTTTAATTAACATCCATCGCGTAGAGTAATCACTATCATTCTTTGGTAAACGCCAGATTGCATGTAAATGTTCTGGCAACACAACCATTGCATCAATATCAAACGGATGCTTCTGCTTCACATCTTTTATAACTTGACGCAACAAATCAACTTGTTCGACTAACAAAAAAGAATGTCGATTGGCTAAATTAACCGTAAAGAAATAAGTCCCACCTGAAACGCTTGCTCGTCGATAATTCATAATGTAAACATTTTGGATTTTATACCCAACTATCAACCTACCGTATTTTTTAATCTAATAATGATAACGACAGGAAATAATTGTAATTTTTTCATTATTTACAGCATAAACTAATCTATGTGTATCATCAATGCGCTTCAACGTTTTTATCTTGTGGTTGCCAATAAACGACTCATCAATAGATTGTTCTAAGCTCGGTAGGTTGGGTTGACGAAGGAAGCCCAACAAAACAACATGCCATGATACAAAAAATATAACTTAATGTGATTCTGGTAACATTGGGCTTCGTACCTCAGCCCAACCTACAGCACTTGATTCATTTTTTATCCTAAAAACATACGAATACTTCAAAAAAGTAAAGCATATAACTATCTATAAATCAAAAAAACGCCCACCATCCAGAAGACAGTGAGCGTTTCAATCAACTTATAACGTCTAATTAATCCCGCGTGACAATCAACTTCGCAGGTTTACTTTTGCCGTAAATCTCAGGCTCATACATTTCTTCTGCATGAGTGGACATCACGCTAAATTCGCCCGCAGCAATCGCTTGAGCGGTGTATGACAAGTGATAATTGCCTGCGCTCAAATAATCTGCGTAGAAAATCGCTGCATGATGGCGTAACTCTTTATGGTAGAAACTCCAGAATGAGATGTTATAGCCTGACCAATCATTACGCGTGAACCACAATGAACCGCCTGCATATTGTCCGCCTGCTTTATCTGCATCGACAGTTGAGGCCGTGGCTAAATCTCGATTGACAGGTTCTAAACCACCGGGAACAGGATCATTCACCGCGACATAATGACGCGCAGCAGGCAAGGACAAATACAAATCCACACGGACTAATTCGCCTGCCTTAATTTGCATCGGGCTTTGTAATAACACCCATTCTCCATCACGTTCCACATGATATTCACGTTGCAATGACATACCTGCATTCACCGCCTCGGCTTTCTCATCCAATGGCGCGTACTGCAAACGCAAGTTGTAATACATCCGTCCTGAGCCTTCTTTCTGCAATTTCACCACCGCTTCACGACCGACATCGCTAGAAGTCATTTGATGGGCGAAGGTTTCCGCAGGGTTTTGCACGTCATCGAATTCAACATAACCCAATTGCTCAGTATCCAAGAATGAAGTAATTGCCATATCCACGCTGTCTTTTTCATAAATTCGCGCATAATCAATCAAGGCATTCATACAAAACATATTTTCTTGGGTATTTTCCCAATGTCCTTTTTGCTTGCGAGATTGGGTAATTTGACGCACCAGTTTAAACGGCAGATCACCGACATCTGTGCTTGCTTTGCTTTTTGACAGCTCATCATATTGCAATAACGCGCTTAAAATCACACACTCAGTCCGCAATGGAGAAGACAATAAACGTTTGTAATTGCTGTCTAAATCTTCCACAAATGACACCCGACCCGAAGTCTGATTAGCATGAGACAAGATTTTATTCACCACCTCATCTTGAATCCGTTGGGTGCGCGGAATTTGAATCGCGGCTTGTAAATACATCGCTTGACCGAACAAACTCATACTATCCACATGAGGCTGATAACGTTTAATATCCTCACGCGTGACTTTTTGCTGTTTCGCCAACGCGGCTAATGCAACCGCTCGCACGGTAGATGACATGCCTGCCGAATAATGTTCAGGCGCGATATTTTTCCGCAACAAGCGCGACAGATAGTCATTCAATTTGTTCTCGACTTTATCGTTGACAGGTAAACTCCGTTCCCGCATCCAATTAAACGCCAACGCAGTGTAAGCACTTAAATAAGGACTAACGCGATTATCGGTCGGAATAAAATAAGCCATACCGCCGTTAGAGGCTTGAAAATCGGTGGCTAACTGTAAAGTGCTTTGTGGCAAGGTTTCGCTTTCATCCCAAACCACATCACTGACATAATCGCGTAACTGATTGAAATGTGAAGCCATTACGCCTTTGGTCAACTTCTGTTCCCAACACGCATACGGATAATCACGCATATAATCAAACGCACCGCTAACCCCACCAATCACAGTCGGTGATAAAGTCACGCTTAAGCCGCCCACATCAGGATAAATGTCTTGTGGAATCGCTACTTGCTCGGTGATTTTGTTGGCGATGGTTGTGCCGTAAGTCGCTTGGCTGTCCATTGCACGGCGTGGATGAATGATTAAATGATGCTCTAAACCATCTTGCTCTTCGTCATCTTTAGCGGTTGCGACAAAATGCACATGTCCGTCATCCTTGGTTGTTAACGGCATCCACAATTTATAACGTTGATACGGTTCAGCAGTCAGGCTTTGAGTAAACGCTTGTTTGCCGTCTTCAATCATGCCTGTGGCTTGAATATCAACACTCAATTGGCGGGTTTTCTCAGTGCGATTCATCACGCTAAATCCTGCATGGAAGCTGTCGCCTTCTAGCACTTGATTCGGCATAATCGGACGCAATTCAATCGGTTGATTCACTTTGAAATTGGCATCGCTTAAACCCATTTTGTCATCAGGCGTAACCGCAATCGCCAACACGCGCCAACCCGTTAAATTGTCTGGGACATTAAATTGAATCTGCGCTTTGCCATCTTTATCCACAGGAATTGACGGATTCCAATAACTGATATATTTGAACACTGAGCGCATACTTAAGCCCATGCCGCCATCGCCACCCGCATTCGCGCCTTTTTTCTCAAATTTCTGCCGACCGATTAAACGGGTCAACAAGCTGAAATTCGCCATGTCCAAATCATCTAAATTGTAAAAACCTTCATACGGATCAAAATACGCTTTTCCACCTTGCACCAAATCAAATACCGATTCGTCCAACACCGCAATCGCTAATTCAATCGGCTGCTCGGTTTGCATTTCAGCATTTAATGGTTTCACTTGAAAATCAATTGTGACTTGTTCGCGTGGGCGATAAGTTGGTTTGTCGGTTTTGATGTCAACAATGAGTTTTTTATATGGCTCGTTGACCATGGTTTTAACGTAGCCCATTCTATAAGTCGGCTTGCCTAAATCCACTTGTCCATCGCCTAGCGGTTTATCAACCCGTGGTGAGAACAATGTCACAGAAACGAAAAAGCCCGGTACATAATCTGGTTTAATTGGGATTTCAATCACTTCAATACTGTTGCTAATGGTTTGTGTCCAACTGTCCAACACGCCGTAACGTTCAACGGTAATCAACGCTTGTGCTTCAGGGTACGGATTTTTAAGCAAATATTTCGCAGTTTCACCGACTTTGTAACTTTGTTGCTCAGGCGTAATGTGCAAACCGTTGCCCGTTGGCATCGCCCACATCGCCATCCCAGAACCCACAACCCAAATGGTTTCCGTGGTGCTATGGCTTAAGCCTTCAGTATCTTGAATTGTCGCAGTTAAACGATAATCGCCGACTTTTTCAGGATTAAATGTACACGTCAATGACTCAATATCTGAGCTTAAATCTGCTTGTTGGCATGTACCAGCATCAACCCAAGAGCGTTCGTATTTGGTTAAATAAGCGTTGCCCGCGCCTTTGACTCGGGAAGCTTTGACTTGTTCACGTTCGATTTTGACGTTGATTGCTGTGCCTGTGGTGGGTCGCCCAAATTCATTGACCACCAATAATTGAATCTCATTATTTTGTTTGGCGGTGGCGAGCCAGCTTTCTTGTTTTGTGCCGACAAATCGATCTCGACCGACATATTTAGCGGTGCTAGAACTGGCGACGTTTTTACCTCTATCGTCTTTGACCGCGCTTTCTAAAGTCAGTTGACCGTATAAAATCGGTGAGTTTTGCAAGGTGAATTCGGTGAGCATTTCGCCTTTGTCATCGACTTTGCCTGTGGTTTGGAAAATGGTTGAGTCGTAATCTTTATCAGTGCTGACATCAAACCAAAAGCCTTTGGCAACGGGATGTGTTGGGTTTAAGCTACGGGGTTTTAAAATCGCAGTGACACGGGTTTCCGCATCGCCATACGCACCGCCAGCGTGCAATTTCGCTAAGGTATCGACTTTGACTGTATCGCCTTGTTTGAATAATTTGCCTTGAATTTCAGTGCTAACACGGAATGGCGCGGGGGTGAAATCACTGACCAATACTCGCATCGGTTGCCAACTACTTTTAGTGAAATCCGCTTTTAAATTAAACGCATACCAACCCACAGCACCCGTTTTCGGAATCGTAAACTCGCCGTGTAAACTACCAAACTCATTAAGCTTCACTTGTTTGACTTCATGCACGGTTTTGCCCATTGGGTCTTGTACTTGTAAAGTATATTTTTCCGTAGGCGCGGGAATAAAACGTTGATTGTCTTGGTCGCGCACTAAGATTTTGTATTGCACCGTATCGCCGACTTTATAAATCCCTTGTGCGGTCGTACCCCAAGTGTGGATATGCCCGTATTGCTTACGCATTGAAGGATACAGCGAATAATCCAGATTTAAATCATACATCGAAATTTGATATTCATAATCAAGCGGCAACAACGCAGTGTCTTCACCATTTTCAACTTGCACGAAGAAGCGTTCTTTATCACGACTATAAACCCCGACTTTTTTCAATTTAGGATCAAGTTCGCTCGTCCCCGCCAACATTGCTACACCGTGTTCATTGGTGGTTGCGCTGGTTAAAGTTTTATATGGTTCACGTTGTGGTTGATAATTGCCTGAGAATATATTGACAGTTGCATTGGCAACAGGTTTACCCGTGGCGAATTCCGTGACCCAAACTAAGGTGTTGTGATGACCTAATTTGACTTGGATTTGATACGGCGTGACTTGGCTGAAAAACCAGCGATTTTCTTCATGATTATCAGTTTTCGGCGTGGTTTTGTAATAGCCTTGCACCACACCCGATTTTCCATTGAGTAACTTGCGGACATTGAACGGGGTTTTAATTGCCACATCTTGGATTTTGGGGTATTCCAATTTGGTATTGAGCAATTCAGACCAGCCTTGTTTGCCCAGCGTTTGGTATCTGATGTCGACTTTTTCTAAATTGGTGATATAAATCGGTAGCTCGCTATCAACGCCTTGTTCTAACACCGAATATTGATATTGCATGTCATGTTCTGGGGCGCGATGGTCAGTGGCAAAAGCTAAATCGATTGGATTTTTCAGCGGTCGACCGAATTCATCGCGAAACGTTGCTGTCCCCACACTTTGCAAATTGTAGAGTTTATAGGCGCGTAAATATTCAGGCAGCCAGACCATGTAAGTTTTGTTTTTGTAATTGGATTCACCTAAACGTGAATAGCTGCTGGCGTTTTTCCACGGGTCATAGTCTTTTCGTCCGCCTGCTAAGTCTGGCATGATGAGTAGATTTTGTTTGATGATGTCAGAAATCACGGGACTAGAAAAACGTAATCCGATACGACGCAAGGGATTACAACGTTTTGACCATTTTTCATGTGCGCCTAATGTGATCGAATTATCTTGTAAATCATCGCATTCAATACCTAAAAATTTGAATTCTGGGAAGGTATGAAACTTGGTTTCGACTTCGTTTTGAATCCCACGCTCAGGGCCTAATTTGGATTTTAAGCCTTGTTCTATATTTAAGGTGATTTTGCTGTTGAGTGGCAATAAGCGTTTGGGGTACACAATCCACGTTTGGGCAAAGTCGTTGCTGGTGGTTGCATCTTTGGGCAATTTGGCTTTGACTGCCACGCGGCGACCGTTGGGCTTTTTCATATACAGGTGTTTTTCAACCGAGGTTTTGCTCACGGGTTGATTGAATGTCGCTTGTAATAAAGGCATACCGGGTGCACGCCATGTATTGAAATAAGTGTAATTGATTTTGGGGCGTTCAGTAATGAAGTGGTGCGAATAGGTTTTGATTAATTTTTTGCCCGCCGTGGTGACGAATTTGTCTTGTACCAGTATGCGATAGCGGGTGGCATAGGCGAGTTTGTCTTTTGCGCTGAGTTCACAGGCAAGGCTACTGGTGTTTATCCATCGCCATTGGCAGTTGAGTTGAGGCGTGATACTGATGGGGATTTCTGCGGCATCGCGTTCCATTTTACCCAGTGCGACCACGGGTTGGTTAAAGGTGAAGACGATTTGACGCGCGGGATAGACATCTTTTCCATTGGGCGTAACCCGCGAGAGTTTCAGAGGTTTATCTTGATTGAACGCCGCCGAGTCGTAAGCTGCTTGAGTGACAGGTATATGCAGTAGCAGCAATAGCAGAAAGGTTATTCTCAGTATCATTTCAAGCCCCTATATATTTTTGATTCGGATTGGATGTTGTCAATGATGAATTGACGGATAAGTGTTGTTTTTTAATTGATAATAGTATGCACTTTTTTGACCAGCGGGTTAAGGGGTTTTGTGTTTTAGATGGTTATTTTTAAATAGACTGATAATTGAGGGTTTTAATGGGGAATATTTTTGGGGTATGATATTTGAACTAGAAACTTACTTAATTAGATTCAATTATTATTTGAGAGGTAATAAAGATGACAACAAATGATGACATGGAATGGAAGCACTTTCAGTTTATAACTGAAGTTCAAACTGCTCTAATTGCAAATGCTATCAATGTAGTATCGCTTGAAGATGATGCTAAAGACAGACAGCATATTTTCTCTGCAACAGGAATGCTAATAAAAATGGATGATGCTTTTTATGCTGCAAATAGAATTCCGAAAGATATGTCAGCACATAAGGCAGCCTGTGAGTTTATTTATTTTATATGTGAAAACCTTAGAGGAGAAAATGCAACTGTTCCATCTTGGTTTGCTCGGTATGGATAATAAGTGAATACAAAATACCCTACACCCACAAGTTTGTGGGAATTGGGAATGCAGTCAAAACGCTCTGCGTTGAGTTTGCTTATCATTCAACTTGATAATGCCTGCCTGTAAAGCTATGCTTTGTTGGAAAATGTTCATTAAAGGAATTCAATTTATGTTTGCACATCGTATAGAAACAAAAGTTGCTCAAAATGGTATGCTCAATTTACAAGGGCTGCCCTTTTCTGAAGGAGAAATAATTGAAGTCATTATTTTACGACAAGAAAACACTAAACAAGTAAAAAATGAACAACGAACAGTAGGCGAATATTCTGGCAAGATTCGGATGAGCGAAGATTTTGCAGAACCATTACCTGATGAATTTTGGTTAGGAAAGAGTGAATAACAATGAAGCTGCTACTTGATACACATGTATTCTTATGGCTACGCTTTGCCCCTGAAAAATTATCTCAACCTGCTTTAGCTGCTTATCAAAACAAACAAAATCAAGCCTATTTAAGTTTAGCCAGTATTTTAGAAATGCAAATTAAACAGCAACTGGGAAAGTTAGAATTAGATATTGAATTAAGCGAACTAGTACAAAAACAATGTGAACATAACGATATACAACTTTTGCCCATTACATTAACACATATTCTAAATTTACAAACACTACCATTTCACCACAAAGACCCATTTGATAGATTATTAATTTCACAAGCTAACTCTGAAAATATGACATTACTCACAGTTGATGCACTCTTTTCAAATTACGATGTACAAATACTTTGGTAAGTTTTATCTTGTTCTCACAAACTTGAAGGAATGTAGTCAAGATGCGCTGTGTTGAGTTTGCTTTCTTTTGCTTCTCAATGCCATTGCTTCTTGACTTATTTCCTCAATACTTGACTCTTCATCTAAATTTTGATGCCACTGAGTATAATCAAACGGCTCTCTTTGAATTAAGGCAATAAACCGCTCCATTTCAACATTACCAAGATAAGTTGCTAAGATTTGTACGCCTTGGGCTTTTATTTCTGTATCAGTCATCATAACGCCACTTCCTTAATAAATCCTATTTAGCAATGTTGAACAAGGAAAATTTTACAGACCTTTTGGAAGAGCTGGATATACCAATTTACTTGGACAAAGAAGTAAAAGCGTTTTTTATGCAAAAATTACAAACACAAGGTCAAACTTTTTCCTTAAATGAAACCATTAACGCACTTCTAAAAAAAGACATAGAAATCTTAGCTCAACTCACAAACTAAAGGAATGCAGTTAAAACATACTGCCTTGAATTTGCTTAAGCTACTTTTTGGTGTTGTTGAATAAGTTGTCCAAGCGTCCGCAAAGCCTGATTAACAGATTGCGCATCAGGAAAAAGTTCGGCAACATCATCATCAAGTTTGACAATATTAGAACCCGATTTTAATCGCTCTGTATATTTTCCTCGTACTGCATTTGAAAAATCATACTCTTCTAACATTTCATCATTATGTGTAGTCATTGTTTTCTCCATAAAATCGTTTTTCACTTGAGGTTGCTTGTCTTGCTGAAATAAGGCGGATTTCATTACCTAAATCCATATGCACAACATCAAAAAAAGCAAAATCTAAATTTGAAGCCTTTGCACAAACAATCTCAGAGGATACGGTTTTTTTCTGAGTTTCGACTTGGTAGTAAATTTCGAGTACATGGTTTTAAATATCAATCTGCTTTTTTTTCTGGCAATGGCTCAAAAAAAGCAGCAGCATCGACTTTAAACATACCCTTTAATTGCCCTGGTTCGCGAGGTGGCTTTTGTATTGGAATTGCCATTCTTTGAAGGATTAGTCCTAAAAATCAGGCATGTTGATAATATTCAAAATGGAATCCATTTATAGCTTTATAAAGAATCAATATTCAAAGAAAAGCTTAATAAATCATCACCTTCTTGCACTTGATACAATAACACGTTGTCTTGCAAATTGATTTTAGGCTTACGTTTTTCCCCAGCATCTAAAGTACGTACTTTTACGTCAATGTTAGAAGTTAAGCTGTATTGTTGTTCTTGCTTATCGGTTAACACCGTCACCTCAAACGTACCATCTGATTTGTAAAGTACCTTACGAATGGATTCATATTGCTCTAATAAATTCACCAAGGTTTCGGGATAAATTACTGTAGGATAAATACTTTGTGCACTACCATCTGGATAAATCACTCTTGCTTCTTGTCGGGCACGTAAGTGGCCAAAATCAGAAGGGAATTCCATACCGAAATCACAAAATTCTGCATCAGCACAAAAACCATCAGGTGCAGGCTCAACAAACGCATCAAACATACCCACCACCATCACATCAGTTTCAAAACGCAGATTACGACTGCGCGTATTATTTTTTGTGGTATCTATACGCATCAACACATCACCTGTTGGACTGAGTTTGATTGTACTTTCACCGCCTAAAGCTTGTTGTAATCCTAAGGGATTATTCGGCGCATTGATTAGGACAAATTCCTGTTTATCAGGTGTGACCATTTGGAAATAACCGCCTTCAACCGTGGTCAAACCGACAGGCGTATCTAATGGGGCTTGCTCGATATTATTGGCATTAGGCATAAACGCAAATACAATATCTTTGTAATCATCCGTTCCCGCCACATTGAATATTCCATGGTCATTTTGGGTAAAAATAAACTGGTTTAAATCAACAGAATCAATAGTTGGGGTTTGTTGTAAACCAGTATTAAGATCATTTCCTACAGTTGGCTCAGTTACATTTTCACCCTCAATAATGTCACCACCAATTGAAAAGCTCGATTGAAGGTCTATTAAATAGGGTGTTGATACCGTGCTTGGTAAACGATTCACTACACTTTTAAAGCTTAATTTTGAGCCGACAGAGGGAATAATTTTACCTGTTGCTGTCACTTTCCAGCCTTGTGGCAGGATTTTATTAATGATGTCTTGTGATGTATTAGAATCAATATTAGTTAATAATTTAGCGACTAATTCTGCTTGTTGCAGTGATTCAATATTAAACGCTTCCAATTGCTCAGGGCTTAAACTCTGCATGACTTTGGGGCTAAGCGCAGTAATATTATCAGCAGTGAATCCTGCGAGTGCTTCGGCTGGTAATTGCTCAAATTGTTCCACGCTGACATTGCTTAGTGTTTCAGGTCCAAGCGTGGCAGTCTGTTCTGGAGTCATACCTGCAAAAGCATCGGTTGGAATATCTGCTATTTCGTAACGGTCAAATAAAGCCATCGCTGCAGGTTCAATCGCAACGATGGTTCTAGCATCCAAGTCATTCAATTGCACAACATTCAGCCCAAAATCATCTAAACTGGGTTCAGCAGGATTTAAGGCTTGTTTTACATTGATTAAAGTCACATCTCGCGGTAATTGTACAGTTGGACTTAAATATACATTTTGTAAAGTTGAACCGGGGAGAATTTTTGCTGCACCAATATAAGCAGGTGAACGGGTTGGTGCGCTGATGATGCCAGAGATTGTGCCACCAATAATTGCCGTATTAACCCCTAATTTTATTGTGCCTTGAATTGTGCCTTTATTTTGGGTAATACCTTGAATTGTACCTTGACCTGTGGTGCTGTAAATCGTACTGCCTTCATTAATATATGGATCAATCATCGTGCCGTTGTTATCCACCAAACCCGCGTAAAACCCACCTGTGACTTCGGAGTATTGAGTGATGGTTAAATCTTGTAGCGTGCCTTGATTAGTACTAAACCCACTGACTCGACCACCTGTAATCGTTGCTTCTTCATTTAAGGTAAAGCTTGAAACCAAGCCTGCATTTATATTGTCCCCAATCAGATTACCCCCTGCAACACTGCCTGTTTTACAAATATCAAGATTGCCTGTGATTGAATTGTAGTTGCTGAATGATGCACCACATAAATCAGCACCAATATAGGGTATAGACACTGTGGTTGTAGGTATATTTGGATCAAGTGGATTGATAATGATAGCTTGCGGAATAGGCTCAGGTTCTAGCTCTGATTCTGGCTCTATAATTATTTGACTGAAATGGGCGACACAATTTTTTTCAACATCTGCAACTAATTGTGGGCTGGTACAATCACCACTCCAATGGCTAAATTGCCAGCCTTCACTCGGTGTTGCAGCCAAGTTAATTGTAGAACCCGCTGTGGCTGAGAGACTACAAGCGGTTGCATTGCAATTATTGATGATGCCTGCGCCAACGGTATTGAGATAGATATAAAACTCACCCTCATCTAAACAAGCTGGTGTTGTGACAATTTGTTCTAAACCACCAACGTTAATCACATTATCTGTTGCATAAAGATGGTAAATGTATTCTGTACCACAAGTCGTATTGGTATCAATAAATGATGCTGCATTGATAGGGGTCACTATCATAAATTTACCGTTACGCGCAATTGGGAAACCTGCCTCATTTAAGCTGTTATCATTCCATGTCAGTTGAACTTGGTTATTTAACGTCGTTGCTACGAAATGAGAAGGGGCAATTAAATTGACCTGTGGACAAGCTGCGGTGGTTGCCGTAATGGATTCACTATATGCTTGTCCTTCAGCATTGTATGCAGCCACTTGGAATGTATAAGCCGTTTCACATTGTAAATTTTGAATTGTCGCACTTGCACTATTTTCAGCTATTTCTTGAACTACATTGCCATTATTGAAAACATAAAATCCTGTTTCATTGTCACTGTTATCTAACCATGTGAGTGAAATATGGGTATCTGTAATTGAAGCAATATTTAATTGGCTGGGCGCAACTGGGGCTATTAAACAAGGTTCTGCATCAACTGTAATGGTCGCTGCGGCGGATGCACTGCTGTCAGCAACGGCGGCAACCGCATAATCATAGGATTGCCCACATTCAAACTCTGAATCGGTAAATGTGGTGGAATCCGCAGCTAAATCAAATTCTGTGATTGCTCTCAGCCTACGTGTTGTTACAGCTTCGCGGGTCACTAAATAGCTGGTTTCGCCTTCCACATCTTCCCAAGATAAAGTGATATTATCAGCAGTCACGGTTGCACTGAGTTGACTCGGTGTATTTGGTGGACAAGTAAATGTAGTTGCCGTCGCGGTTAAATGCTCTGATTCTCCAATGCTGTTGTAAGCATATATTTCATAGTTATACGTCGTTTCACAATTAAGATTGTTATCTGTATAAGTTTCGGTATTTTCATCTAACGTGGCGATTAAAGTATTGTTACGTTCAACCCGATAGCCTGTTTCAATTGAACTTTCATCAACCCAGATTAATTCAATTTGGTTATAGTTAACGGCATTGGCGGCAAAGTTGATTGGTGCATTAGGTGGAGCAGGTTCTGGCGGTAATACACACTCTGGCATGTTGGCTGTTACAGATACACTGCTTGATTCACCACTGGTATGTTGTGCTTTCAAACTGTAGCTATAAGTCCTGTCACATGTTGTTGCGGTTGTATCAATATAGCTGGTGCTGTTTGCAGGTAAAGTGACCAATACAGAACCATTTCGCGCCAAAATAAACTCATCCTCACTCGCACTATTATCAGTCCATGACAGGCTCACACCTTGGGCAATGTTATCAAGGCTTGGAGTATTTGCGGTAAGCTCGGAAGGGGCTAATGCAGCTATAGCCGTACCTGTAATTACAAAATCGTATGGGTTTTCATCTGAATCGTCATTATCAATGCTGACTGTACAATTATGTGTCCCTGTCACAGTGGGATTATAACGAATACCAAAGCTGTCATTACTGCTGATTGCAATCGGAGACGTTGGCTGAATTGTCACGCTGAACATCGTGCAATCTGTACCACTTAATGCGACTACAGGGCTACCTGAAAGGTTAAGTGTATTCGTACCTGTATTTTCAATCGTAAAGGTTTTATCAATAGGAAGATTAGTTTCTGTGCTACCAAATTTTGTATCGTCAGTCGCATCAGGTGTGGTATCTCCATCTACAATAGCATTGCCATTCCCGAGTAAACTTATTTCTGGCGCAATCCCTGTACCTGTAATCGCAAAATCATAAGGGTTTTCATCAGCATCAGTATTGTCAATACTGACTGTGCAATTATGGGTTACTGCCGCGGTTGGATTATATTGAACGGTAAAGTTTGCGCTGGCACTTGAGGCAATTGAAGAAGTAGGTTGACTGGTTACGCTGAACATGGTGCAACCCGTACCGCTCAGGGCAACGATAGGACTCCCTAAAAGGGTAAGCTCTCCAGTATCTATATTTTCAATGGTAAAAGTTTTATCAACGGGTGTATTGATTGGTGTGTTACCAAAATCGGTATCATCACTGGTAGCAGGGGTTGTATCGCCATCGCTAATATTATTGCTGTTGCCGACAAGATTAATTTCTGGAAGCAAGACTTTAACAAGAACAGGCACGTAACTCGTTGTAGTAGAGTTATCACCTAATTGCCCATGATTATTATATCCCCAGCATTGCACATTGCCAGTGTCAAGCAAGACACAGGAATGATAATAACCTAAATTAATATCAGTCACATTATTTAGGCTACTCACATCTATTGGCGTATAACGATTTATAATAGAATTATCGCCGAGTTGGCCATTACTATTTTCCCCCCAACATTTCACACTACCTGTATCGAGCAAGGCACAAGAATGATAATAACCTAAAGCAATCGCAGACACACCACTACTTAAACCAGTGACATCCACCGCGGCATAACGACTTGTAGTAGAACTATCACCAAGTTGACCATAAGCATTATATCCCCAACATTTTACCCCTCCCGTATCGAGCAAGGCACAAGAATGATAATAACCTAAAGCAATAGTGGACACACCACTACTTAAACCAGTGACATCAATTGGAATATAGCTATCTGTAGTAGAATTATCACCAAGTTGACCATAAACATTATATCCCCAACATTTTACCCCTCCCGTATTGAGTAAGGCACAAGAATGTCTAAATCCTAAAGCAATAGTGGACACACCACTGGTTAAGCCAGTGACATCAACTGGAGTAGAGCTATCTGTAGTAAAACCATCACCAAGTTGACCATAACCATTTGATCCCCAACATTTTATCCCGCCTGTATTGAGTAAGGCGCAAGAATAATAATCACCTAAAGCAATGGCGGACACACCACTGCTTAAACCACTGACATCGACTGGAGTAGAGCTATCTGTAGTAGAACTATCACCAAGTTGACCATAACCATTCGATCCCCAACATTTTATCCCACCTGTATCAAGTAAGGCGCAAGAATGAAAATCACCTAAAGCAATAGCGGACACACCACTGCTTAAACCACTGACATCAACTGGAGTAAAACTGTCTATGGTGGAAGTATCGCCCAGTTGACCACTACTATTCCATCCCCAACATTTTATCCCACCATCAACTATTGTGCAGGTGTGATATTTTCCTGCTGAAACTTGAGTGACATTTGCCAAGGCTGGGTAAACGGTAATGTCAGCAGAGACTTGAGGGGCCGCATTGTAATTACTATCACCTGCTTGGTCTGCTGTCACAGTACAAGTACCTGCGCTGATAAAATTTAAACTAGAACCATCATTGATGGTACACACACTGTTTGTGCTGCTGGCAAATGTGACTGAACTAGTAGAATCCTCACCTGTGGCACTTAAAGTCATACTATCATCTAATACCCCTGTCGCTGGTAGAGAAAAGTCTGTAATAGCTTGGTCTAATTTTTCGCCAATGCCTGTCATCGCAAAATCATAAGGATTTTCGTTAGTATCATCATTGTCAATACTGACCGTGCAATTGTGGGTTGTTGCTGCGGTTGGATTATAACGAACGGTAAAGTTTGTGCTAGCACTTGAGGCAATAGGCGAACTGGGCTGACTGGTCACGCTGAACATAGCGCAATCTGTACCCGTTAAAGTGACTTCTGGATCACCAGATAATGTGAGGTTGCCATCACCACTATTTTCAATCGTAAAGGTTTTATCAACGGGTGTATTGATTGGTGTCGTAGCAAAATCGGTATCATCACTGGTAGCAGGCGTTACATCGCCGTTTATAATTGAATTACCGTTACCGACAAGGTTAACCTCAGGAATAGTGGCAACATCAACAGGGGTCTGACGCTCTAAAGTTGTACCATCACCGATTTGACCATTCTCATTAAATCCCCAACATTTCACCCCACTGGTGCTAAGTAAGGCACAAGAGTGATATTTACCTAAACCAAGCCCTGAGGCATCAGTCAAGCTGCTTACGGCTGTTGGCGTATATTGATCTATCGTTGTTCCATCACCCAATCGGCCATTCCCGTTATACCCCCAACATTTCACACTACCCGTACTGAGCAAGGCACAACTATGATAATTACCTAAAGCAATCGCAGACACGCCCGTCAAACTACTCACTGCTATGGGCGTAGAACTGTCCGTTGTTGTTCCATCACCAAGTCGCCCATTACCATTATATCCCCAACATTTCACACTGCCCGTATCCAGTAAGGCACAGCTATGATTCTCACCTAAACTAATCTCAGATACACCCGTTAAACCACTCACAGCCACTGGTGTGTAACGATCTGTGGTTGTCCCATCACCCAATTCACCATACCCATTATTTCCCCAACATTTCACAGTACCTGTATCCAGTAAGGCACAGGAAGTCAAAGGACCTAAAGCAATCGCAGATACACCCGTCAACCCAGTCACATCTACTGGTATATTGCTGTTTGTGGTTGTTCCATCGCCTAATTCACCATCTGTATTAATTCCCCAGCATTTCACAGTACCTGTATCCAATAAGGCACAGGCATGAGCACCACCTAAAGCAATCGCAGACACACCCGTTAAACCGCTCACATCAACGGGTGTGTAACGGTCTGTGGTTGTTCCATCACCCAACTCACCATTTCCATTAAATCCCCAGCATTTCACAGTACCCGTATCCAGTAAGGCGCAAGAATGATATTCACCTAAAGCAACAGCGGAGACTTCACTACCTAAATCACTGACATCTATTGGAGTAAGGTGATCTGTACTAGTATCATCACCGAGTTGACCTGTTCCGTTGTATCCCCAACATTTCACCCCAGTACTATTTTTCCCACAAGTGTAATAACCACCTGTTGCGAGTTGAGATATTCCCGTTAAGGCTTGAGCAGTAGGAATAGCAAACATAACACTGATAAAAATTTGATAAATCAATAGGAATTTTAGACGTGAACGTATCAACATACCCTACCCCTTAATAATGAATTCAGATACCGATATTTTAAGTAAAGTATAACAGTAATTATGCAATTATTACTCAAATAAATTAAAGGCAATAATTTGTTTCTTATAACTTTTATTTATATTTTGCGCAGTCACATTTTTGTGATTTTAATATCGGGTCGTGGTGTAAATCCTAGGACAGGAATATAAAACTTGTTTTGCATAAAACGATGACTCAATTTTATCTATCCAAAAACCTGAACCAGCAAAGTCCATGTAAAGAAAAGAGGAAGATTAAAAAAATCCCTGCAAAATATTTAAACTGAGTCCAATGAGCCTAAGTAAATGGAGAAAAACAAGCGCAAGAAATGAGAGCGTTGGTGATGGGAGGTTAAGCTGACAGGAGTCCCCCAGCTTAGCTGAGGGTTTGCTTAGTCAATTAGGACGACTGTAAACGGACTATAATTCTAAACGTCGATGTGCAACTAAAGTCGCCATTGCACATGAGGCAATTTGTGATAACTGACTATCTGCACGCCCCGGTAAAATAATTGGCACTCGTGCACCCATGACGATATTTGCGGCCTGTCCATCAGCTAATAATTCAATCTGCTTGGCTAATAAATGACCTGCTTCTGCATTAGGCACTAAAATAATATCGGCTTCGCCTGCAACCTCAGATTCAATGTCTTTTGCTTGCGCCGCTTCTTTAGAAATCACATTGTCAAAAGCTAAAGGCCCATCAATAATACCGCCTGTAATTTGATTGCGCTCTGCCATTTTGCATAAAGCCGCTGCATCTAATGTTGTTGGTAATATGGGATCAATGGTTTCCAATGCAGAAACGATCGCTACTTTTGGTATTTCAACCCCTAACATTTTCGCTAAATCAATTGCATTCTGCACAATATCGCGTTTTACATTTAAGCTTGGATTGATATTCAATGCCGTATCGGTGAAAAACAAGGGACGTGAATAACTAGGTACATCAAGAATTTGTACGTGACTCATTTGGCGCGAAGTACGCAAGCCTGTGTCAGATTTCACAACCGCGTGCATCATCTCTTGTAAACTCAAACTACCGCGCATTAAGCTATCAAGCTCCAACTGACGCACCAATTCCACACCTTTGTGAGCTGCCTCTTCACTATATTCAGTTGCGATGAGACGATATTGACTGATGTCTACATTTTCCTGTTCCGCTACGGCACGAATTCGCGCTTCAGGACCAATTAAAATAGGCTCAATTAAACCTGCTTCAGCCGCATGAATTGCACCTAATAAACTATTGGCTTTAACAGGATGCACTACGCCCATACGAATCGCTGGCAATGATTCCGCCATATTAATCAAACGCTGATAACCCGCATAACGATCAGTCAGACGAATTTTAGGTAAAGGTACTTGCTGACGACGAATTTTTTCAGTGGGCGCGATCACTTCCGCTTCGCCTTTAATCACCGCTTTATCATGTTGGTTGACGCAAAGACACTCAAAAGTTACACGATGGGTTTCAGCCTCTTTTTTAATCGCAGTCAATTTAACCGTAATCGTATCGCCCAAGGTGACAGGACGACTGAATTTTAAAGATTGGCTTAAATAAATCGTCCCCGGTCCGGGATATTTTGCTCCCAATACGGTTGAAATTAATGCGCCGCCCCACATCCCATGCGCAATGATTTTATGAAACATGCTTTTTTCTGCATATTCTTGATCTAAATGTGCGGGATTCACATCACCCGACATAATGGCAAATAATTTAATATCTTCCATAGTTAACGTGCGTTCGATTGATGCACTATCACCTTCATTAATCTCATCAAAGGTGGCATTTTCTAAATATTTCTCGTCTTCTGGCAAAATTAACACGGTATATTCTCTCTTTAAGGATAAAATTTAATAAACTTAAGAATCAGCAACCTTGTTCATCGCAAGATATAGTGAATTTTTTGTTGTGTGTTAGGACTGGTGATCCTTTAATATTTCAAATATCAAACACTTTCAAATTTGAGGACTGCCAGTCCTGTATCACTTTAAAATAAAACGACTATAGCCAATCCTTAAAGTAATTATTTCTTATCCAACAATGTGATAGCCTGCATCAACGTATAATGTTTCGCCTGTCATTGCCGCTGCGGCATCGCTGACCATAAATGCAGCCAATGCGCCCACGTCCTCAATGCTAACTAAACGCTTTTGAGCTGATTGCTGTTGTGCTTTTTGCATTAATTGGTCGAAATCAGCTAAACCAGAAGCTGCGCGGGTTTTCAATGGGCCGGGAGAAATTGCATGAGCACGAATGCCTTTTTCACCTAATTCCAATGCTAAATAACGCACACTGGCTTCCAAGGCTGCTTTAACAGGCCCCATTAAGTTGTAATTTGGAATCGCTTTGTCTGCGCCGTAATAACTCATGGTTAAGATACAACCGCCTTGCTTCATTAAAGGTTCTGCCAATTTCGCCATCCGTAACATAGAATGACAAGACACATCCATGGCCTGCAAAAAGCCTTCACGAGAAGAATCGATTAAACGCCCATGCAAATCTGCCAATGGTGCAAATGCAATTGAATGTACAATAAAATCTAATTGTCCCCAGCCTTTTTCAATTTGAGCAAAAACAGCGTCTAATTCACCTTCCTGCTCTACATTGCAGGGCATGATAATCGATGCGTCTAAATTTTCGCCCAATGGACGCACAAAACGTTCAGCC
The DNA here is from genome assembly GCA_016744725.1 of Candidatus Albibeggiatoa sp. nov. BB20. Classification (GTDB taxonomy): domain Bacteria; phylum Pseudomonadota; class Gammaproteobacteria; order Beggiatoales; family Beggiatoaceae; genus Albibeggiatoa. Next base: position 48,736 of record JADGDW010000001.1, read on the forward strand.
TTGGCATTCAAATAAGTTACAGCTAATTCTGCACCCGCTGCCTGAAATGCTTGACCACATCCATAAGCAATACTGCTTTCATTCGCAATACCAACGATTAAGCCTTTTTTACCCTCAAGATTAATCAACTGCGCCATTTGTTTTTCCTCTTCATTATAAGTTTTCTGCATCGCAGCATAATATTTTTTTATTAAGATTTTTTGACAATAGCTGATTATTTCTAGCTTTGCTAGTGCTGGATGTAATTTAGTGATAAATATATTTTATGATTGATGCGGGAAATCTAAAATGATTGTATTGGTTTGATAGTTTGGAAATGAAAAACCATAATCAAAAGCGGACTGATTTAAAAGATTGCTAATTCCATCAAGTAAGCAGTTCTATCCTATAAAATAAGTACACAGCATCAGTTAAATTTGTCTGCTACAATAGGGTTAAAAATAACAAAGCAGGGGTGAGCAATGAGCTTGTTTGGACGCTTAACATCAATGGGACAAAAGGAAGAAGTTGAACCTGTTTTAGATGATATTCCACTTGACCAATTAACCCCTGAATTATTAGACCAACCACCACAATATACCTTCGTCGCTGCACAACATGCGGTTAAGCAAGGCCAAATCGAAAAAATCCAACAATATCTTGAATTCAATCCAAAATATGTTTATTGCAAAGATTGGGATGACAGCACCCTATTGCACAAAGCGGCTCAATATGCCCGAGCTGATATTATAGAATTACTGTTAAATCATGGTGCAGATGCCAATTTTAATTTTAATGAACGTGCGCCATTACAAATTGCGGTTGAAAGTGAATATGTTGGGAATGATCGAAGTCCAGAAAATATAAAAGCATTTAGAAAACAACGCTTAACTACTGTTAGAATCTTGCTTAAACACGGTGCTCAAATTGACTATATTAATCAGGCGGGCGAACAAGCATTGCATATTGCTGCCAAGCTAGGTTGTGCTGAATTGGTCGAAGAATTATTAAAACAAGGGGCTGATTTAGAGGCAAAAATAGAAGCAACAGACAAGGCTGTTAATAATATTGCTCGAACCCCGTTAATTATGGCAGTACGTTATGCGAAAGATAAAACCACGATTCATTTATTGCTTAATTCAAGATCAAATCCAAATCGCATAGACCTTGTTACAGGCCACACACCACTACAATTAGTTGTGAACTGTCAGGATGAAAAAATCCAATTAGCGCAGTTGAAATTATTAAGCCAGTTGTTGTTAAAATATAAAGCCGATATTAATCAACAGTCTGAAGATGAGATGCAGCAAACAGCCCTACATTTGGCGGTGATTCAATGTCAATTACCTTTGATTGAATTACTGGTTGCTCATGGTGCAAGTTTATCCATTGAAGATGCAAAAAAAATGATGCCGATTGCGTTAGCTGCTCAGCATGGTGATGCAGATTTAGTGAAATTCTTGTACGAAAAAGGCAGCGATTTGCAACAATCTCGGGCTTTATTCTATGCGGCAAACTGTCAGCGAAGTAGTGCTGCTTTGGAATATTTATTGGACGTTGGTGTTGACATCAATATGCCAGATAGAAATGGCTATACACCGCTATTTTCTGCAATTTCAGCTTATTCATTAAAAAATGTCAAATTGCTTATTGATAGAGAAGCCGATATAAAAATGCACTCACCGAGAGGTATGACAGTACTTGAACATGCGTTTGCGTGTTGGGGCGAAGTTGAATGCTTGGACAAAGAAGAAAATATTTCAGAACAACAGCGATTAAATTCAGATAATGCCCGAGATATTATTGATTTATTGGGTGGTTTTGAACACAGAAGACCAAAAATGTATTTTTAGCAGTATAAAATCTGATTAAGTCACAATATCTTTTAAAGAAATTTAAATTTTACAAGGGATTGTTATAAATACATGAATTGCAAATAAAGATTAAATCCTTCTTACTCTTTATAAACAACTGAAATGAACACTTATCATAGACATACATCAAGGATGCAAGGCGTAAATCTGAATCATTCAAGCCACATGATATAATAGTGATTGTCTACAGAAGTTCAGAGGGTCATTGCATGGGTCGAATAACCTTAACTTATTTACAGAAACTAAAACGTAATAAAGAAAAAATTACTTGCCTTACCGCGTATGATGCGACATTTGCGCGACTGGTGGAACAAGCGGGCACTGAAATCATTTTAGTTGGTGATTCGCTAGGGATGGTGGTACAAGGTCAAGACACAACGCTGCCTGTCAGGCTGCAAGACATGCTATATCATTGTCAAATGGTGCATCGTGGCTCTGAAAGAGCCTTCATTATCGTAGATTTACCATTTATGACCTATGCAACTCCTGAGCAAACTTTAGAATCAGCGGCCTTGCTAATGCGTGAAGGTCAAGCCCAAATGGTTAAAGTAGAGGGTGGTTCATGGTTAACTGAGACAGTTAGTTTACTGGTTGAGCGCGGCATTCCCGTTTGCGGCCATATTGGCTTAACACCACAAGCTGTACATAAATTAGGTGGTTACAAAGTCCAAGGTCGTGAAATTTCCGAAGCACAACGTGTACGTAAAGAGGCTCTTGATTTGGAAAATGCTGGCGTTTCTCTTATCGTCTTAGAATGTGTCCCGAAAGATTTAGCCCGTCAAATCAGTCAAGAATTAACCATCCCAACAATTGGAATCGGTGCGGGTTCATATTGTGATGGCCAAGTATTGGTTTTATACGATATGTTAGGCATGTTTGATAAATCCCCCTCATTTGCTAAAAATTTTTTACAAGAAGCCAACTCCATTCCAGAGGCTTTGGCCGCTTATGTCCAAGCAGTTAAATCAGGCGAATTTCCTTCTGTAGAGCATAGTTTCCAATGATGAAGATGATTGAAGACATTAACGAATTACGAAAAACTGTACAAACATGGCGTGACCAAGGATTGCTAGTCAGCTTTGTGCCCACGATGGGTAATTTGCACCAAGGTCATTTGCAATTGATGGATAACGCCAAGCAAATCGCTGATAAAGTGGTGGCCAGTATCTTTGTAAACCCGTTGCAATTTGGGGTGAATGAAGATTTTGGACGTTACCCACGTACTTTTGAAGCAGATTGTGAGCAATTAGAACAACATCAAGTTGATGCCGTGTTTTTTCCATCTGTCGAAACCATGTATCCCAACGGCACAGAACAGCAAACGGTTGTTGAAGTGCCTGATGAGTTGAGCAACTTGCTCTGTGGCGCATCACGCCCCAGACATTTTACGGGTGTGGCAACCGTGGTAACTAAATTATTCAATTTAGTGCAACCTGATTATGCAGTATTTGGCGAAAAGGATTATCAGCAATTATTAGTGATTCAGCGATTGGTGGCTGATTTGTGTTTGCCTATTGATATTGTTTCTGCACCAATTTGCCGAGAATCTGATAATTTAGCGATGAGTTCACGCAATCAGTATTTAACCGCCGAACAACGTCAACTTGCCCCACAATTATTTGTGTGTTTGCAATGGGTTGCCCAGCAATTACAGGGAGGTTCAAGAGATTTTCAAAAATGGAAAACTGAAGCTCAAAAGCAATTAAATGCACTGGGTTTTAAATCTGATTATGTTGAAATTCGCCGCGCGGCTGATTTGCAATTACCAAATGCCAAAGACACTGAGCTTGTGATTTTGGTTGCTGCATTCCTTGGTCAAACCCGTTTGATTGATAACATGCAAGTCTCAGTTTAACGTGTTTCAAATATATCAGGACTGGCAATTCTCAAAAGACTGCTAGTCTTGAAAAATAATAATAGATTGTGAAGGGAACGGTTTCTTGACTGAACAATTTGATATGGTTGTGATTGGGAGTGGATTTGCTGCAAGCTTCTTTCTGTATGGTTATTTACAACGCGCTCCCAGTAATGTACGGATTTTAGTGCTAGAACAAGGAGCTGTTCATTCCCATGCTTGGCGCACTCAACATCAACGTCTTGCCGCGATACCATTTCACACCACATTCATTAATCAAACACCAGATAAACAATGGATATATACCCCTGCTTTTGGTGGCTCTTCTGCGGCATGGTGGGCATGTACGCCACGTTTTTTACCTAATGATTTTGCACTAAAATCCCGCTATGGTGTGGGTATCGATTGGCCAATACATTATGATGAACTTGAACCTTTTTATACCCAAGCTGAAATAATTTTAAATGTGGCAGGAGAAAATCAAGCCCCTTATCCACGCTCTCAAGCTTTACCACAAACCGCACATCGATTCAGTCAACCCGATAAGATTTTAAAACAAGCCTATCCCGATTTATATTTTTCCCAACCCAGCGCACGAACCCCACAAGCCACTCAACATCGTCCTGCCTGTTGTAATTCCAGTGTTTGCGGGCGATGTCCCATCGATGCCAAATTCACGGTGCAAAATGAAATGCAATCCGTTTATACCGATCCTCGAATTGAATTGCGCACCCAAGCCCAAGCTCTGACAATTGAAACAAGTAACAACATTGCAACAGGCGTGATTTATCAACATCAAGGTATGGAAAAAACCGTACAAACTGATAGTGTGATTTTAGCCGCCAATGCCTTGTTTAATCCATTTTTGCTATTGCGTTCTGGTATCCAACACCCTGTTTTGGGTAAGCGATTAAACGAGCAAGTCAGTGTGACAGTAAAAGCTTATTTAGATGGTGTAGACAATTATCAGGGCAGCACCAGTATTAATGCCAATGGTTATATGTTGTATGATGGTGAGCATCGCAGGGATTATGCCGCTTGTTTATTAGAGCATAGCAATGTGCCACATTTGCGGACTGATTTCGGTAAATGGCGACAATTAGCCGTGTTTAAATGTATTTTTGAAGACCTACCTAGCGAGCAAAATACGGCCAGTTTCAATCCAAACCAGCCAGATAAACCGATTATTAATCACCAATCCATATCGCATTATGCGCAACGCGGTATCCAAAAATTAGAGCAAAACTTAAATAAAACCTTAGCTCCATTACCGATAGAAATGTTGGAGTTTGGCGAACCCAGTCAAACCGAGGGACATATTTTAGGCACAACCATGATGGGAAATGATGCGGCAAGTGCAGTGGTAGATCGATATTTAAAGCTGCATCAAGTTTCTAATTTATGGGTGCTGGGTGGAAGCGTGTTTCCAACCAGTTCACCCAGTAATCCAACGCTAACATTATCCGCTTTGAGTTTATGGGCTGCTGCACATTATTAAGGTGGCTAGCCTTGTTCAGCCACAATGGATGGCTCTAATGTACAGGCAAACCAATCGCTTGCTAGCCGCCAATCAGATGAAAAATAAGCCACAGGTCGTAATGGTGCGGGCAAAGCTTCAATATCTAATTGAATTTTTAAATACACAAGATAATCACTATAATCAGAAACCAAAGCCGCATCTAATAACGGAAAATCTTCTAAATAATTCAAGCTCATCAATACCGAATCCAGCGAGGTATGAATTTCTTGAATTCCTGTATTAGTTAGATTCAGCATATATTTTTTACTCAAAGCAAAATATTTAAGCTGATATTGTTGCCTTAACTCCGTGACACTTTCATCCCACAAATACCAACGTTCGCGTTTAATCTCAATCGACAGCAACAAGGTTAAAGTCACTCCATTTTGTAGCGCTTCGACCACAGCATCCGTCAAACCATAATCTAGGGAAGCGTCTAATAAATAAACACCGTCTTCTAAATGAGTTTCAGCGTGCTGGATTGTAAAATCAGCATAAACAGCGCAGTGAGCAAACAACAGAGATAGGGCAAATAACCATCGTCTCCATTGCACTGACATCGCAGTTGATTTAGCTTGTTTTAAGCAGGCAGGCATAGTAAAAACCATCAAAACATTCTTTGTCACACGGTAAAATTTGACGACCTATTATCTGTGCATGTCCCCAAGTGTCGGGTAAAATTTGTGCTTTAGAGTCAGGATGTTGAGTTATGAAATTTTGTATTTGCAAGTCATTTTCTTCTTTAAATACCGAACAAGTGGCATATAACAACTTCCCATTCGGCTTAAGTAAATCCCAACTTGCATTGAGTATTTCGGCTTGATGTTTGACTAATGAGGCAATATCGCTGGCCTGACGTAAATATTTAATATCAGGATGACGACGAATCACGCCACTGGCTGAACAAGGGACATCAAGCAATATACGGTCAAACTGATTTTTATCCCACCAAGTATCGGGTTGACTTACATCAGCGCAGACTACTTTAGCAGTTAAGCCTAAACGTTGCAAAGTATTATGGATTTGTTCGATCCGATTTTGCTGATTATCAACCGAGATCAATGTATCAATATCATAACGTTCTAACAAATGTGCTGTTTTACCACCCGGAGCGGCACACGCATCTAATACAGTCGCTTGTGGTGGCACATCGAGCAAATGCGCGGCCAACTGTGCGGCATTATCCTGAACTGAGACCCAACCTTCTGAAAAATTGGGTAATAGTTTTACATCCATCGCTTTTTCTAATTGAATACCTGAATCAATATGTAAGCTGGCTTGAGCGGTAATTTGTTGGGTTTCTAGCAGCTTAAGGTAAGCTTCCCGACTGGTTTTGCGTAGGTTTATCCGTAAATTCATTGGTGGACGCTGGTTATTGGCTTCAGCAATCGCTTGCCAGTGCTCAGGCCAATCTTTCTGCAACCGCTTCAATATCCATTGCGGGTGTGCATGACGCTCTGTGTCATTTTTATCAACCTGTTGCAATAATTCAACACTGTTGCGTTGAAAACTTCTCAATACGCCATTAGCAAGTTGGGTCGCCCAGTTTTTCTTCAATAAACGAGTAATTTCAACTGTGGCAGAAATCGCTGCATGAGGTGGGATGCGTAGATAAATTTGCTGATATAATCCAATCAGTAATAATGCTTCAATATCAAAGTCTTTTTCTTTAAAAGGTTTACGCAATAACTGTTTTAGTATCGCATCTAAGCGTGGCAACCAACGCATTACGCCATAAGCTAACTCTTGTGCCAATGCACGTTCACGTTTGTCGGTTAAAGCAGGTAAGTGGTTATCTAAACTGTCGGAAAGAGATTGATGGTGTTGTAGAACATGGGTCAGCACTTTGACCGCGATATAACGTGCATTGTTTTTCAAAAGGTCTTCCAGTAATCAATCAAATGTTGCTGTGAGCAGCAGGTATTTTATAAACGGCGCATAGTTACAAAAAAATCAGAAATATTCAACTGAATAAATCGCTCTTTTTGACTTTAAGTCAAACTAAATGCTTATCCTATATTTCCATTGTCACAATAAGGTAAATTCTGCGGTAAATAAATATGCACCACAGTGCCTTGTCCTAAAGTACTCTCTAAACGAATATAGCCTTTCATCAATTCCACAATATTTTTACTAATGGCTAAACCAAGGCCTGCACCATCATAAGCGCGAGTTGCTGAGTTATCGACTTGAGAAAACCATTTAAATAGGTGTTGTTGTTGCTTAGAACTGATACCAATCCCTGTATCTGAAATTTGAATATGCACCCAGTTAGTTGTCATGCCGAGTTCTAATTGTTGACAACGACGTGCTTCAAGCTGAATTCGCCCATCTTGAGTAAATTTCACTGCATTACTTAAAATATTTAATAAAATTTGGCGTAAACGAGTGGCATCAGTTGCCATGGTTTGGACTTCTTCACTGATATAAGTGTATAAGCGATTTTGTGATTTATTCAACATTGGACGCAAAGTATCGGTGATTTCATCTACAAGAGTACTTAACTCAACATCTTGTATATGTAATGTTAAACTTCCTGTTTCAATCTTAGAAATATCCAACACATCATTCACCATACTCAATAAATGTTTGCCAGAGTGCTGAATTTTCCGCAAATCATTAATACAGGCTTGTGCGCCTAAATCCTCAGCTTCTTCTTCCAACATTTCACTATAACCAATCACCGCATTTAAAGGAGTTCTCAGTTCATGACTCATATTTGCCATAAATTGACTTTTAGCCCTATTTGCTGATTCTGCAACATCTTTGGCATCAACTAAAGCCGCTGCATGTTGTTCTAGTTCAATGGTTGCAGATTCTAATTGTTCATTACTTTCACTCAATTGTTTAGTGCGACGCTGTACCCGATATTCCAATTCTTCATTCAAATTTTTTAGCTGTAATTCTGCTTGTTTACGTCCACTAATATTATGAAAAAAAATCGATAAACCTTCTTTATTTGGATAAGCTCGGATTTCTAACCATTTATCTAAAACAGGGTAATAATCTTCTAGGTCAAAAATGGCTTGTCTCGCTTCCTTATTATTTTTCAACATATTTTGTTCTAATTGCTGAATTTTAGATTTTAAAGGATCAGAAAACAATTCAGTGTAATGTTGAGCATGTTCTGCATCATGTTTGATATTCAATAAATGCCCTGCTTGGGGATTGATATATGACACTTGACCTTGTAAATCAATGGCGACAAAAGCATCTTTAATACTTTCTAAAATGGTTTTAGTGCGTTGGTTTGCACGCTGCAAATGGGTCACGAAAAAATACCCAATCCACATCACTAACATCAAACTCCAAAGATATGCCGCTAAACGATAAATCGAGGCAATTTTAATAGCTTGTTGCGCATAATAATGATAAGTACGCTCCAATTGGGTCGCATGGGCATTCGCAATCGAGGGCATGAGTTGAGCGGTTAAACTGTCCACTTCAGGTTTATGGCGCAAAATATTTTTGGCATGAGCAAGGGCTAAGGTAATCAGTTTTTCATCTTCAACTTGGGCATCTACATCACGAAATTGTGTTAATTCTTGCATAATCTTGAGTACACTAGGTGCAAGCAGTTCATCGGCTGTCAGATTATATAACAATAAGTTATGCAACAATGCATTCATTAAAATCGATGGTGAGCGCGTTGAAACCGATTGATACCACTCCCATACATCTTCTTCACCTAACACAGGCAAATAACGCAAGGAATTCTTTAGAATCGCATTACGTGATTTAAAGATTTCTAAAACAATGCCTTTTTCAATTAATTCTTGTTCGCGTAATTCTAAAATATCTTGTAATTTATCTTGGCCTTTTTGAGGAATAAAGCTCGGAATTTGATTTAATCCCAGTTGGATTTGTTGTAGCTCATTCATGTATAAAACCAGTGCATCGTAAGAGGTGACCAGTTCATAACGTGAGTGCAAAATATCTCGATTAATCATCGCATCTTTGGCTAAATGCTGAAAAATGGCAGCTTGATAACGTTCATGTTCGGTAAAATCAATAGAACGACTTTTTATAATTAAAAGTATCAATACGCCGATCGCCATGATAAACATAACCATCGTTAACCATTGATGATGTTTCATAGTGGCTGTCCATTATATTCACCTGAAAGTGTTTTTAGAAATGCGACTAAGAGTTCTATGTCCTCATCTGATAGCATTCGTCCAAGCTGATAACGTCCCATTACTTTTACCGCATCTTTCAAAGTCTTAGCTGACCCATCATGAAAATAAGGTGCAGTTAATGCAATATTGCGTAAAGAAGGGACTTTAAATACAAATTTGTCATCAGGATTATTAGTCACATTATAACGCCCCAAATCCACTTGAGTAATATTGCCTCTATCTTCAAAATAGTTGCCCATTACGCCAAAGTGTTGGAACATATTCCCGCCAATATTCATACCTTGATGACAGCTAATACAGCCATAGGCTTTGAATCGCTGATAACCCAAAATTTCTTGCTGAGTTAAAGCAGTTTCATCACCTTGTAAATAGAGGTCAAAACGTGAATTAGGTGTATATAAAGAGCGTTCAAAAGTCGCAATCGCATCTTGGATATTATGACTGTTTAAACCATCTAAATACAGCAAGTTGAATTGTTCAATATAATCAGTATCTAGTTCTAATTTGACGATGACTTCACGCCAATTTGAACCCATTTCTATTGGATTATGAATAGGCCCCGCTGCTTGTTGTTCTAAGTCTTTTGCCCGACCATCCCAGAATTGATGGAAGTTAAAACCACTATTGAATACGGTGGGCGCATTAATTGGCCCAATTGCGCCATTGATGCCTGTAGAGCTTGGTGTACCATCAACCCCACCTTTAAGTAAATTATGACAGCTAGCACAGGATATTGTATTGTCATGTGACAGCCTGGGGTCGTGAAATAATATATTGCCTAATTGTACTTTTCTGGCGTTAAAGTAAATATTTTTTGGAATAGGTCTTATCGGTTCAAGAGTTAAATTTTTGCCATCATGAAATGTTTCATCCAACTCCATTGGCTCATATTGCTGCCATAACACCATACCAAACAAACTACCAAGTACGATTGGGATTAAGTATGATAATTTCCACATTATAGGCTCCAGACTTTTTATTACATAAGTATAACAAGTTTATGACATTTTGGGATATTCAGTTAAATGAACTTTTGGAAACTATCTACATATTCTAAAATCATCAGATCAGCAATTTAACAATCTGTTTTTTATTGTATTTTTCTTGGCTGATTTAAAACTAAAATAGGTCTCATTTTGGATTGGAACTAGGAATCGCTGCTTTAAGGTGAAATATGCTAATAATATTTAAAATATAATCGGCGATGTTGAACCTTCATTGCTCTGTACTCATAGCTTTTATAATATTGTTGTTTTATCATTAATAAACTTAGGGCTGCCAATATTGACTATTATAGTTTACAATTAATCGTTTCCAGCCAAACCGCGCCATTATTACTTATGATACAGTTTACCCTTCATAGTTTAGAATTAGGTCCGATGGATAATTTTGTACATATCGTTGAAGACCATGCTTCTAAACAGATGGCTGTTGTAGACCCTGCTTGGGAAGCAGATGAAATTCAAGCTTTTGCCCGAGATAAAGATTGCCAAATCACCGATATTTTATTAACACATACGCATACCGACCATATCAATGCGATGCGTCCATTGATTGAGCAACTGATGCCACATATTCATATTTCCCCTGCTGAAGCTTCATATTGGCAACAACCTTATGGTCATTTACAATTGCATCAAGACGGCGATACGTTAATGCTGGGTGAAACTGCTATTCAGGTGATTCATACACCAGGGCATACACCAGGCTCAAGCTGTTATTGGTTAGATAATCATGCGATTACAGGTGATACTTTATTTGTTTTTGGGTGTGGCCGTTGTGATTTGCGCGGAGGTAATCCTAAGCAGATGTATCACAGTTTGCATAAATTGGTTGCGACATTACCCCCAGAAACTGAAATTCATCCCGGACATTACTACTCGGTAAAACCCACCAGTACCATGGCTGAAGAAGTAGCAGGCAATCCATTTTTGCACTGTGAAAATGAAGATGAATTTGTCACTTATCGTATGGTGACACATGATCAAGTACGTTCATCTCCTTATGATGCTGTACCAAAAAATTAAGCTACCACTATGGCGTATACGTTCTGAGATATGAAAATATCATGCTCATTACTGACGTTGGCTATTAAGTTTTAAATCCTTAATAATACTTTCTATAATAAAACACACACCTCTGACTAAAGGTATTTGTGATGTCTATTTATATCAAAATAATCATTGAGCGTTTTTGGAGCAAGTTGCTCTGCTGACAAATAGATAGCACGCTATAACAATAAACTGGGAAAACCCAGTATAAGGAAAGGCTAGCAAGCCATACCATTAAACAATATTAGCGAGGAGGAGCAATGAGTTACCCCGGCGTTTTAGTTGTTGAAGACGATTTATTACTAAATCATTTATTAGTCGAAAACTTACAAAAAATAGGTTACGAGGCAGAAGGTGTAGGCACATTAAACGAAGCCCGTCAATATATTACTCAAAAAGAAATCGCTTTATTATTACTCGATGCACATTTGCCCGATGGTACGGGAATGGAATTGTTAGAAAAAAATAATTTACCGCCCGTGGTATTTTTGACAGCCTATGGCTCAATACGCGAAGCGGTGTCGGCAATGAAAGCAGGTGCTGAGGAATATTTAGTCAAACCAATCAACTTAGATGAATTGGAAGTGACAATTTCGCGCGTACTTGAAACCCAAGCCATGAAACAGGATTATCAATTCTGTAAATCGCAAGTACAAAAGAAACGCCATAGTAAAGTGATTGTTGGCCAAAGCCCTATCATCGAAAAAGTACATGAATTAATCCGAGCGGTTGCACCAACTAATATGAGTGTATTGGTTCAAGGTGAAAGTGGTTCAGGTAAAGAACTGGTCGCGGCTGAAATTCATAAGCAAAGTGATCGTGCTCAGCGTAATTATGTTGCATTGGACTGTTGTTCATTACAAGAAAAATTGTTTGAATCTGAATTATTTGGACATGAAAAAGGTTCATTTACAGGGGCAGATCGACAGAAAAAAGGCTTAATTGAAGCAGCGGATGGCGGTACATTATTCCTAGATGAAATTGGTGAAATTGAACCCGCAATTCAAGCTAAATTGTTAAGAGTATTGGAAACAGGACATTTTAGACGTTTGGGCGGTACTAAAGATTTAAGCTCAAAAGTACGGATTGTGGCGGCAACCAACTGTAATTTAGAAAAAATGAGTGAAGATGGCACATTTCGCTTAGATTTATATTATCGACTCAGTGCGTTTGTGGTAACCATTCCAGCATTACGGGAACGTCGTGATGATATTCCAGAATTAGTCAGCCATTTTCTGCAAAATCACAACTTTTCGCGGCGGATTAATAAACAATTTACCAATACTGCAATGAAAGAATTGATTGCTTATCATTGGCCGGGCAATGTACGTGAACTCAAAAACGTGGTGGAACGAGCAATTATTCTATCGGGTGATAAACCTGATATTCGCCCAGAGCATTTAACTTTTTCCAATATTCGCAATCATCGTAATATAGGGTTTCAACTAAATTTCGATCATGAGCCGACGCTAGAAGAAATTGAGCGTGATTATCTGAAAGTGTTGCTAAATAAATATTCAGGACATCGTTTGAAAGTGGCAGAAGCTTTAGGTGTGAGTGAAAGAAATACTTATCGCTTATTGAAAAAACATACTTTATCTTAAGATTTTAGGAATGCTTTCTTTCCAAAACACAGTTGATGTGTATATTGTTATTTAAAAAATGGTTGCAGAATTTTTGCTCATATTGAGATTGTTCTGAATAGCAAAACCTGACGTTATTTTTATCAATGCACTGTTCAACTGTGTGCCATTGTGTTTATGGTAATATGGCATATATTAAGTTAATGACTTTTCATCCATATTTGCATAAGCTTATTATGCCTTCTAATAAATTTTAAAAAAATATAATAATAATCAAGATTCTATATGGAATTTAGAAATACAGATTTCTATTAATGTATTGTATTCTCAGTTCGATTTTAAATTGCTTTCTTTTAATCTACTCTTTCTTAAAGCCTTTTTGAGATCATAAGCAACGCCATTTATATTCTGTACTGAAAGGACAATATACTATTTTTACTTATAAATCTTGAAACTGACTCGTCAAGCCTTATATCCCCTCTATTCATAATATTAATGCAACCCAAAAACAAAACGGAGAACAAACCTATGGCAGTAGAAGCACACAAAGAAACACGCGGGTTTCAAACTGAAATCAAACAGTTATTAAACTTAATGGTGCATTCGCTTTACAGTAATAAAGAAATTTTCCTGCGTGAATTGATTTCAAATGCTTCAGATGCTGCGGATAAGTTACGTTTTGCAGCATTGTCTGACGATGGTTTATACGAAGGTGATGCAGAACTCAATATTTGGGTTGAAATGAATCCTGATGCCAAAACAATTACGATTCGTGATAATGGCATTGGTATGACTCGCGATGAAGTGGTTGAAAACATTGGTACGATTGCTAAATCAGGTACAAACGCATTTTTCAAATCCTTAACAGGTGATGAAGCCAAAGACACTCAACTGATTGGTCAATTTGGTGTTGGCTTTTATTCTTGTTTTATCGTTGCAGACAAAGTGACTTTAGTCACACGTAAAGCAGGCTTAGAAGCAAGCCATGGTGTATGTTGGGAATCAGCAGGCGATGGTGAGTTCTCGATTGAAAATGTAGTGCGTGAAACCCACGGCACAGAAGTGACTTTGCATTTACGTGATGGTGAGGAAGAATTCACTCAAGATTATCGGATTCAAAGTATTATCAAAAAATACTCTGACCATATTGCATTGCCAATCATTGTACCTAAAGTTACTACAGACGAAGAAACCAAAGAAGTAACCATCACCAATGAAACGGTTAACAGTGCTAAAGCATTGTGGATGCGTGGTAAAAACGAAATTACTGATGAAGAATATCAAGAATTTTACAAGCATGTTTCCCATGACTTTGAAAACCCATTAATTTGGATGCACAATAAAGTTGAAGGCACACAAGAATATGCCTCTTTACTTTATATTCCAGCGCGTGCGCCATTTGATTTATGGGACAGACGTAATCGTCATGGGGTTAAATTATATGTCCGTCGTATTTTCATTATGGATGATGACGAGCATTTATTACCGCCTTACTTACGTTTTGTTCGTGGTGTGATTGATTCCAATGATTTACCGTTAAATGTTTCGCGTGAAATTTTGCAAAATAACAAGCAAATTGACACCATTCGCGGTGGCACAGTGAAGAAAATTTTAAGTGCTTTGGAAGGCATGGCAAAAAATGATGTGGAACAATACAAAACCTTCTGGAAAGAATTTGGTCGTGTATTTAAAGAAGGCGTGGTTGATGACGCAGGTAATAAAGAGCGTATTGCTAAATTATTGCGCTTCATTTCAACTCACGAAGGCAGTCAAGAGCAAGAAATTTCCTTAGAAGATTACGTTGGCCGCATGAAAGAAGGTCAAGACAAGATTTTCTATATTACGGCTGAAAATTATGCTGCAGCATTACACAGTCCTCATTTAGAAATCTTCCGTAAGAAAGAAATTGAAGTTTTATTATTAACCGATCAAGTTGATGAATGGTTAGTGATGCACTTGTCTGAATTTGATGGAAAACAATTGCAATCTGTGACTAAAGGCGATCTTGATTTAACCCATTTAGAATCAGAAGAAGAGAAGCAAGAAGCTGAAAAAGCGAAAGAAGAAGTACAACCATTAGCTGAACGGATTCAAACTGCTTTATCTGAAAAAGTTAAAGAAGTGCAAGTGACTCATCGTTTAACATCATCACCCGCATGTTTAGTTGCAGATGCACATGGTATGGATGCGAGTTTAGAACGTTTATTAAAGCAAGCAGGACAAGAAATCCCTGATAGCAAACCTATCTTAGAAATCAATCCAACTCATCCTTTAATCACGAAATTACAAGCTGAGTCTGATGATGATAAATTCAAAGATTGGGCACTTATTTTGTTTGACCAAGCCTTGTTAAGTGAAGGTGGTCAATTAGAAGACCCAAGTGCATTTGTCAGCCGTATTAATCAAATGTTTGTACAATAATTATTGCAATGTTAAATCAATGATTTATCTGTTTATTGATTTAATTTGGTCAGCAAGTGTGAAAGCTGCGTTATAGAAAGTTATGACGCAGCCTTTAATGCAGCATATTAAATTGCTACTCTCCGACTAATTTTTTATTTTCAGGATTCACAATACCTATATTTACTTCAGGGTGAGTTTGTTTTACCAAGTAACAAATCTCGGCAACTTGTTTGGTTGGAATATCCAAAATCAGTAAAATTTGCCCTTGTATCAATGCAGTTTGAAATTCATCCAGTTCATGGTTTGGAATATCACGGGCGACTAATCCCGAAACAATCCCACCAAAACCAGCTCCTGCTAACGTGCTTGCTAAAATCATCATAGCACCGCCGCCAAGCACAATACCTGCGGGTGGAAAGGTCACCGCCAATAAACCGCCAAGCATCCCAGCAGCGCCGCCCACGGTTGCGCCCATTTCAGCACCGTGTACTAATTCAGTTTTTTGCAATTCAGTCGCTTCAGGTAATCCCTCAAGTGAAATAGTTTCATTTGCAATAACATGAATATGTTGAGAATCAAGTTGTTCTGCTTGTAGTTCTGAAACCACTTGTTTACAACAATTCACATCAGGCAAAGTGAAATACAGCCTTCTACGCATATTTATATCCTTGAGTACATAATTAATGTTAAAGATTAAGTGACTTCCTATTCTTCATAAACTAATATCAAATTATCTGCTATCTTAATAATAGACTAGGCTTATCACAAAGTTCTAACATAGCACTTTTATCATTGAGTTGTTACAATTAATTAAACTGATTAACGCAGGTAGGTTTGTATGAAAACATCAGTCTTTTTTACTATTTTAATTGGCTTTACTACTTTCTTTACAGCGCCTATATTTCTCTCAGAGAATATAGCGGTTGCAGAAACAACACAGTATGAGCCACCCGATGTAGGCAAGCCCACCCGTCGCACGGGTGCAGGTACACGCGGTAAAGGCCATACAATTCGCTTAGATGTTTTAGCTCCCACGCATACGGGTCACACTTCTCAATCTCAACCCACTTTATATTGGTTTGTTTCCGAGACTGAAGAGGTGCGGGTGCTCATTCAAAATATGCAACCTCAATCTATAGATGATGCCAATCTCACCTTAGATAAAACGCTGACAGCAAAAGCCTCAGGCACCCAAGTATTATCTTTAGCTGAGCATGATTTTAGTTTAAAACCGGGTTCTATTTATGAATGGTCAGTCAGTCTTGCAAAGTCACCAAAGACCATTGCTAGCGGCACAATTCGCTGGGTACAGCCAAATGATGTATTAGCTAAAGGCATCGATACAGCAGAAGGTAAAGTAAAATATGATCTGTTTGCAGAACATGGCTATTGGTATGACACCATTCATGGCGTATTAGAAATGATTAGCCAAGATGCAAGCAATGAAGACTATAAAGCTGACCGAACAGCATTGTTGAAACAAGTAAAATTACCTCAATTAGCGACTGTGATTAAATAGTAGTGAGTTAATTTTTTCTATTTTTAGGGGCGCAATCGCGTCCTTTTTTATTTAAGGCAGATAATAATACTCTGAGCTATTAAATAATAACTCAGAGTGAACTACATTCAATCCTATAGTCAATTTCGTTTTGGGTATTAGGACTGGCAGTCCTATAAGACTTTAAATATCAATTACTTTTAAAACCAAGGACTGCCAGTCCTGTATCATCTTAGAATAAAACGACTATATCTCACTTTATTGGTAGCGAGATAGGAATATATTTATTGACATGCCTCACAATCAGGATCATCAATCGCACATGCTTGTGGCGCATTTGAAATATCAGGTGCAGCAATTGCTGATGATGAAGGTTGTAACGTCGATTTTTGTATTCGTGTTGCACCCATAGTACGCAAGTAATAAGTGGTTTTTAGTCCACGAATCCACGCCAATTTATATAAGGCATCTAGCTTACGCCCCGAGGTTTCTTTCATATACAAATTCAATGACTGAGATTGGTCAATCCATTTTTGTCGTCTGGAAGCACATTCGACTAACCATTCTGGTGCAATTTCAAATGCAGTCGCATATAACTCTTTGATATGTTCAGGAATCCGCTCAATGTCTTGCACACTACCATCATAGTATTTTAAATCATTGACCATCACATCATCCCATAAGCCCAATGCTTTTAAGTCATTAACCAAATACTGATTAATCACCGCAAAACTGCCTGACAAATTGGTTTTGATAAATAGATTCTGATACGTTGGCTCAATCGACTGACTGACACCGCAAATGTTTGAAATCGTTGCAGTTGGCGCGATCGCCATGGTATTAGAATTGCGCATTCCTTGGGCTTTGACTTTATCCCGTAGGCCATTCCAGTCTAATCTAGCACCAGTGTTTAATTTCAAGTCTGTGCCACGAATGGTTTTTAATCGCTGTATGCTATCAATTGGTAACACGCCTTGTGACCATAACGAACCTTCAAAGCTAGGGTACTTTTCTCGTTCCTTGGCTAAATCACTGGATGAAGAAATTGCGTAATAACTGACAAATTCCATTGCTTCATCGGCAAATTCAACCGCCTCTTGCGAGGCATAGGGAATACGCATTTTATATAAGCTATCCTGAAAGCCCATAATGCCTAAACCGACAGGACGGTGTTGTAAATTGGAATTTTTGGCTTGTGGAACAGAATAGTAGTTAATATCCACTACGTTATCCAACATACGCATTGCTGTAATGACAGTCTGTTTTAGTCTGGTTTCGTCTAGTTGCCCATCTTTAATATGCGCAGGTAAATTCACACTGGCAAGATTACAAACCGCGATTTCACCGTCACTGATATTTTTAATAGGATCAGAAAAAGCCTTAGTATTCAAGGTGATTTCAGTGTTTTTAGTAATAAATCCGTTTACAGTCCAAGCATGTGTTTCTGAATCTACTGTCAAACAATAGGCATCTTCATTTGGTAACTCTGTTAAATCAATGAAAGTCGCATAGAGTTTTTGGCTATAGCCTTCTTTTTGTAGATTAGTTAAATATTTCTGTGCTGCTTCCGATGATTTATGTGCAGCCAGTTGAGTAATACTTTCTGCAATCTGACAACCTTTGATAGAAGTAATTAACAGTCTATATAGCGGTTTACTCCAATACTCTTTTGTGCCACCTTTACCATCAGGCATCGGTTTTAGCTCATGTCCCCGCATTTGATTAATAGAGCTTTTCACACCAAAATTCGCCCATAAAACTTGTAGTTCTTGAATAAAATCAAAATTAATAGAAGCTAAGGCAAGCGTTGTTACATCATGACTACTGACAATATTTCCGTCAGCTTGGTATAGACCTTTCAAGTAAGCAGCAACGGTTTCTTTGTCACCCGTCCACACTAGTTGAGGTGTTTTGTGTTTGGTTTTTGCTGTGAAATTATGCTCTCTTAGCAAACGATTTAATGGAGCAGAACTTAATCTTGCCCGCCGTTGTTGTTTGTTAATGCTAAAACTAGTCGTATTGGTAGAGACTGTATTTAATACAGTATTACCTTCCAATACATAGTGAACAGTTTCTTCAACAGGGTTAAGATACTCAAAATCATGTTCCCAAATATCGATGTACACTTTATTTCGATCTTGGTCAAATGTGCCATCACCCGCAATTAAGCCCATTAAATAACTTAGTTCGGGGTTATGTTGCTGTCCCCATAAGCCTTCAAGCTGTTGCGTTAATAATTTGTCGCCTTCCTGAAGTGCTTGTGCTTCAACCCAGCCTTTATCTTTCACCCATACTTTGTGATCGGGTGTCACTTTATGCGTATAACCTTCTTGGGTGTTAATACGAACCATTGGCGCATTAGGTCGTGGCAATAACATTTCTGAAGCGTTATAAATACCATCGAGACCCATTACTTTATTTTCACCACCTAATTGATACAGTTCCCCAATGGTTAACAAACCCCTATCGGTAACGACACGCTGGTCAGCTGCAATACAACATAGATTTGAGCTATGCACCACACCCACGTGTTGTTGAGGGCTGCGAATATTACAAGGTTCTTTAAATGTAATCCAAGGATGTCCTGTTTCAAATAACATGGTTAAAACTTTACGCCATAATTCAACCGCAGACACTCGTTTGTAAATCTCAAGTTTGCCTTGTTGGCCTAGTGCTTCGTAATGTTCGTAACGAGTTTGGAATGCATCACCGTATAAATCATGCAAATCAGGGGTTTCATTAGGTGAGAATAATGACCATTGTTCTGCATTATTAACTCGTTGCATAAATAAATCGCTAATCCATGCCGCCGTATTCATATCATGGGTTCGACGACGTTCATCACCAGTGTTTTTACGCAGTTCTAAAAATTCATCAATATCGATATGCCACATTTCCAAATAGGCGCAGCCACTTCCTCGGCGCTTCCCTCCTTGATTCACAGAGACCAAAGTATCATTCGCCACTTTTAAGAAGGGAACAACGCCTTGTGAGCGTCCATTAGTACCTTTAATCACCGAACCCATGCCACGCACTGAAGTCCAGTCATTACCGATACCACCCGCCCATTTTTGCATCAATGCATTATCTTTAATCGCACTGAAAATACCATCTAAATCATCAGGAACAGTGGAAATAAAACAACTAGATAATTGAGGACGCAATGTACCTGAATTGAACAGAGTCGGCGTACTGCTCATCAAGCTGAAGGTAGAAAGCAACTCATAAAACTCAATCGCACGGGCTTCACGGTCATCTTCTTTAATCGACAAACCCATCGCCACCCGCATGAAAAAGGCTTGAGGTAACTCAAAACGGCTATCTTGCCAATGTAAAAAATAGCGGTCGTATAACGTTTGCAAACCTAAATAAGTAAAGTTTAAATCACGCTCTGGATGTAAAGCTTGACCTAAACGCGCCACATCAAAATTCATCAATTCAGGTGATAGTAATTCGTATTGAATCCCATGCTCAAGATATTTCTGGAAATACTCTGGGTAAAATTGCCCCATTTGCTCAGCAGTTAAATGATGTTCTGTATGATTGATGTGAGTCAGTGTTTCTGTACGCAAACGGTCTAACAATAAACGCGAAGCCACATAAGTGTAATTTGGCTCTTTCTCAATTAAGGCGCGTACCGTCATCACTAATACGTTGTTTAAATCACGTTCGCTAATCCCATCAAATAAATTTTTCAAGCTATCATGGATAATCGCTTCACTGTCTACAGCCTCTAAATTGCTACACGCTTCAACAATGACATGGCGTAAACGCTGTTCATCTAATGGCTGTGATGTGCCTTCATCATCGACCATACTCACAATAGTTTTGGAATTTTGCGCCGCCCGTTTTACTGCATGTTTTTCTCGATACAATACGTAAGCACGTGCTGCTTTATGTTCACCCGCTCGCATTAATGCCAATTCAACTTGGTCTTGAATGTCTTCGATATGGACTTTGCCGCTGTCTTTTAAACGTCGGCTGACACCCACGATGACTTGCTTAGCCAGTTGCTGGGTAATTTGTTTGATACGACTGGAAGGAGTCTCAGAATGTTCTACTGCTAAAAAGGTTTTAGTAATGGCGGCTAAGACTTTATTAGCATTGAATTCTGTCAATTGACCGTTACGGCGAATCACTTTGAATTGAGCTAAGGCTTTGTTGTCCCAATCTGGAATTGAGCTGTCAAAGCTTTGCTCTAAACCATGATAGTGCATGTCCGCTTCTAATTCTTCGTCGATTAATTCTCTTTCCATTGATAGCTGTTCTCTTGCCCAAATTTTTAAGCGTGAATGATACACCATTTGATTTTGGATTTTCGAGTTTTGATTTTAAACTACCAATATTATTTAGAGCGTGAGCCTAGAGAATCATAATATCTTAATTTGTGCTGTTTTTGGTCTTTAGCAATCAGCAAAGAATGATTTTAATTGTTTATATACAAGCTTGTGCTAAATGATGTAAGCGTTATTATTGATTAATTTATTCTTAGCATTAAAGATGGGTTTGGATTTTTATAGTCGTTTTATTCTAAGATGATACAGGACTGGCAGTCCTTAGTTTTAAAAGTAATTGATATTTAAAGTTTTATAGGACTGCCAGTCCTAATACCCAAAACGAAATTGACTATAGTTAATGCTCATTTATGCTATATATTTCACATCGTTATAATTTGCACTGGGTGGAATGTGTCATATTTTTTGTGGACGTTGCTACGTCCTATCAGATGACGACGCACCGCGTCGTCACAAATTGAACCTAAAACGGCTTATTTTTTAAATAGTTACAATTTTAGGCAATGGTAACTTTTAAAAATTGTCCAAAGTATTTATTGTTAAATCAGAATATTGCTTATTCCCATTCAATTGTTGCAGGTGGTTTACCTGAAATATCATAAGTGACCCGTGACACGCCGCGTACTTCATTGATAATGCGGTTTGATAAGGTTTCTAACATGTCATACGGTAAATGCGCCCAATGTGCGGTCATAAAGTCCACTGTTTGTACTGCACGTAACGCTACGACATAATCATACTGCCGAGCATCGCCAACAACACCAACTGATTTTACAGGCAAAAATACCGCAAATGCTTGGCTGACTTTTTCATACCAACCCTGTTTACGTAATTCTTCCATAAAAATTGCATCAGCTTGGCGTAAGGTTTCAGCAAACTCGTATTTGACTTCACCTAAAATTCTCACACCTAAACCCGGTCCAGGGAATGGATGACGCATCACCACTTCTTTAGGCAAGCCTAATTCAATGCCTAATTTACGCACTTCATCCTTGAATAATTCACGTAGAGGCTCTAATAAATTCAAGTGCATATCATCGGGTAAACCGCCAACATTATGGTGCGATTTAATCACATGAGCTTTGCCTGTTTTTGAGCCAGCCGATTCGATGACATCAGGATAAATTGTGCCTTGCGCTAGCCATTTCGCATTAGAGATTTTTGCCGCTTCTTCGTCAAAGATTTCAATGAATAAATTGCCGATAATTTTGCGTTTTTGCTCAGGATCAGTAATCCCTTTCAACGCATCTAAGAATCGTTTCTCGGCATCAACAACAATCAATTTAATCCCTAAATTCTGTTTAAATGTATTTTCAACTTGCTCCGCTTCATTGAGACGCAATAAACCATTGTTTACAAAGACACAAGTGAGCTGTTTGCCAATCGCTTCATTGACTAAAGCGGCAACCACTGAGGAATCCACGCCACCTGATAAGGCTAAAATCACATGGTCATTGCCAACCATTTGTTTAATATTTTGAATACTATCGCTAATAATATTGCTCGGACTCCACAATTGTTGGCAGCCACAAACATCATGACAAAAACGTTTTAAAATCCGTACACCTTGAGTGGTATGTGTTACTTCTGGATGGAATTGTAAACCATAAAAATGTCGCTGCTCATCTGCAATCCCTGCAATTGGCGCGTTATCGGTTGAAGCAATGAGTTTAAAACCGTCGGGCAATTCCGTAACTTGATCGCCATGACTCATCCAAACATCTAACAAGCCATGACCTGATGGGCTGATATGATCTTCAATATGTTTTAATAATTCTGAATGACCATGCGCCCGTACCTGAGCATAACCAAATTCACGACTGCCAGCAGCACCAACAATACCGCCTAGTTGCTTGGCCATGGTTTGCATACCGTAGCAAATGCCTAAAATCGGTACGCCCATATCAAAGATTGCTTGTGGGGCTTGATAGCTAACATCACAATCATTCACAGACTCGGGGCTGCCCGATAGAATAATACCCTTAGGTTTAAAATCTTGAATTGCTTGCAGGTCAACATCATAAGGATAAATTTCACAATAAACTCGTGCCTCACGTACTCGACGCGCAATAAGCTGAGTATATTGTGAGCCAAAATCTAAAATGAGGATGCGATGAGCATGAATATCTTGCATTATGGTTCTCTAAATTCTAAATGTATGCAGATGAATAAATACGGCTGGCATTTTGGAGGGATTGTGCATTGTCGTCAAGCATGTTCTCCATAGACTGACTTTAAGAGTATATTGAATGGATTGCTAAATATAGTCGTTTTATTCTAAGATGATACAAGACTGGCAGTCCTTGGTTTTAAAGGTAATTGATATTTAAAGTTTTATAGGACTGCCAGTCCTAATACCCAAACCGAAATTGACTATAGTGCGACTTTGAGTCGTAAGCGTCAATTTAAGCACTCGTAAAGTTTGGTAGTGGTGTAAATTATTATATAGTCGTTTTATTTTAAAGTGATACAGGACTGGCAGCCCTAGATTTTAAAAATGATTGATATTTAAAGTATAAAAGGACTGCCAGTCCTAGCATACAAACCGAAATTGACTATAATATTCAGTTAGCACTATGCTATTACAGGACTATCGAAAGTTTGAAGATAGAATTATGCTAAACAATTTGATGCGGACAACGGTTCTTGGAATTAAAAAACACTGTTTCAATAACAACACTTCAGACAATTTTTAGAAAATACAACATAGCTTAATAAAGGAGCTTTTATATATTTTTAAAAAAATGTCCGAATCATTGCAATCACTCAGTTTCAAAACAGGACAGAATGAGTTCTGTAGTGAATGGTCTTAACATCATTATGGCTAAATAAAGGGTAATATCCCTCAATGTAACCAAAACTTTACAAATAACTGATTTAGTTGAGCGGTTTAACCGTAAGGCGATTTTTTAAAATATTTTTGTATTCATCAGGATTTTTGACTTGTGTCATTTCACCTTCTCGTGGGAATAATTTATCCTGCAAACGGGATAACCAGAACCGTAAAGCCGCTGCTCTCAACATCACAGGCCATACTTTACATTCAGCTTGAGTTAATTTACGGTGTTTTGTATAACCTGCCAATACACGATTGACACGGACATCATCTAAGCTGTAATCCTCTAAGGTACACCATGCGTTAACAGTAACCGCTAAATCAAATAGAAAGCTATCATTACAAGCATAATAAAAATCTAAAATACCGCTCAATTTATTACCTTGAAATAAGGCATTATCACAAAATAAATCGGCATGAGTAACACCACCTGGTAAATCTAACTCTTTATAATTCAACTGGAAATCCAGCTCGTTTTGTAGCAATTTTGCATCTTCTGAGGGCAATAAAGACATGACTTGTTGACTGGTTGCTTGCCACCATTCTAAGCCTCGTCCATTTTCACGAAAATAACTAAAATCAGGGCTAATTGCATGGAATTGCCCCAAAGCACAACCAATTTCACAACATTGCGTGACATTGGGAACAATCACACTTTTGCCTGCTAAACGGCGAACAAATGCGGCGGGCTTGCCATTGAGTTTGCGTAAATAATGATTTTGCTTATCAGCTAAAGGGTGTGCGCTAGGAATTTCATGTTCTGCTAAATAAGCCATGAGTTCTAGGAAAAAAGGTAACTCGTCTGCGCTATACTGCTCAAATAGCGTAAGAACAAATTCGCCTTCGGTGGTAGTGACGAAATAGTTGGTATTCTCAATGCCTTCGCTAATACCTTTAAAATCAACTAACTTACCGAGCTTATACTGAGTTAAAAAAGTTTCTAACTCAGTTTGGGAGACAACAGTATAAACAGACATTCAGAACTCTATCAGTGAAAATAGGACACTAACAAAGTTTAATCAATATTGACCTAAGATGCTACCAACTAAACAAAATCCATTGAGGTAATTGTGCATTTGGATCAATTGCAAAACGGCTGGTTTCTAATTGGCCATCTCCATCGTTATCAACTAAATAATAAGCAGGGCCAAAATCAGGAATGACTT
The DNA here is from genome assembly GCA_016744725.1 of Candidatus Albibeggiatoa sp. nov. BB20. Classification (GTDB taxonomy): domain Bacteria; phylum Pseudomonadota; class Gammaproteobacteria; order Beggiatoales; family Beggiatoaceae; genus Albibeggiatoa. The sequence continues at coordinate 73,934 of JADGDW010000001.1, forward strand.
TGACCATTTTTAATACACCATTAACACGATATTCTTCAACCGTATCACGCTCACGCCGAATAATAGTGACTTGTGGCTCAAGTTCAGCTTGCTCAAGCAGCTCTCGGTCGGTGGGTTGTGCCTCTACTACGTTATTAACTTCAGGAGATCGTGCAGATGCTTCTGTAATTGTTGGTGGCGGCGGCACATCATCAAATGCCATTGCTGAAAAAGGTGAGAATAAGCCAAATAAAATAAGTCCATACCAGCGCATGATAGATTCCTTTTCAATTTAACGCTACAAATGAGCTAAATCACGACTCCAAGCCGTGTCAGTGTCGTGAGTTTCATAATGATTAAATATAGTCTCTAAAACCAGTTTTGGATCGTCTATCATGACAAATAATTCTAAATCTTCAGGGCTAATGGTTTTATTCGGTATTAAAGTATCCTTAATCCATTGAATTAAACCCTGCCAAAATGAACTTTGCACCAAAATAATTGGTAAACGTGGAATTTTTTTGGTTTGAACTAAAGTCAAAATTTCCATTAACTCATCCAAAGTGCCAAACCCACCGGGTAAGACCACATAAGCCGACGCATATTTAACAAACATTACTTTGCGTGCGAAAAAATGCCGAAAATTTAAACTCACATCTTGGTAAGGATTGGGTTTTTCATTCGGTAAATTAATATTTAAACCAATGCTGAGTGAATTGCCTTCATACGCACCTTTATTCGCGGCCTGCATAATACCTGGTCCGCCACCACTGACCACGGAAAAGCCTGCATTGGATAGATCATAAGCAATTCGTTCTGCCAATAAACTATAAGGATGGTCAGGTGCAAAACGCGCTGAACCAAAAATGCTGACAGAAGGAGACACATTCACCAAACGCTCAAAGCCCTCGACAAACTCCGCCATAATTTGAAACACTCGCCATGATTCATGTTGGAATAAGTCTTTGTCAATAGGACGAATAACTGCAGATGGTAATTTATTGTTCTTATTCATAAATATTCTTTACTTGGTAACAAAATGGAATAGCAAACTATCAATATAAATAACTCACAAGTTATCCATTGATGACCTTTAATTATTATTAGTAGTTAGTTGAAAATAACGGTTTGCGGCTGCTTGTACCGCTTGCGGTGTTGACTCACTGAAAACACCATTAATCACCGCTAAACTATTTGCTCCAGCATCTAGTAATTGTCGTCCATTTTCAGGGGTAATACCACCAATCGCTACAATAGGACAAGAAAACTGCTGTCGGGCTTGATGCAGCAAATCAATAGAAGCAGGAATAGCTTCAGGCTTGGTAACAGAATTAAAAAAACGCCCAAAAGCAATATAATCTGCATCATTATCAACCGCTTGCTGAGCTAACGCCAATTGGTTATAGCAAGAAATGCCGATAATTGCGTGTTTTCCGAGTTGTTCACGCGCTTTTGATAAACTTGCATCTTGCTTGCCTAAATGTACTCCATCAGCCTGAATTTGTTGTGCTAAATCAATATCATCGTTAATAATCAACGGCACAGCATATTGATGACATAATGTTTTCAATGCTGTTGCCTGATTCAGTCTTTTTTGCGGGTCGTTGGTTTTATCCCGATACTGCACAACCTTAGAGCCACCACGCAATGCGGCTTCAACCATAGATAAAAAATGCTGTTCAGGAATCAACTGACTGTCGGTTATGACGTAAAGCCCTTGGATGGGTAAAGTCATGAAAATAGTCCTAATCAAATGTTATTTTCTAGTGCCAATTAATAT
>JADGDW010000102.1:0-11362 GCA_016744725.1 Candidatus Albibeggiatoa sp. nov. BB20
CCTGACTCATGCCAATCAAAAACTCAAACTTTGTTTTATCCGACTTTTACTTAAAAGATTAGCTGCTACATTATCTTAGATTTCAAATGGGTTCTATATCCACCATGCCTTGTACAAACTGAAAACCTTTAGCATCTTTAAGATGATATAAATTTTTACCGTCTAGCGTAGGGTCTGCATGAGAAACCAATGTGCCCTCAAAATCATAGGTGAAAATATACCCCGCCCCATTGTCATAACGCAGATGACGTAATATTTTTTTTAATTTTTCTTGAATCTCAGAATCAGCTAAACCTTGCTGTTTCAATGCCTCATAACGTTTTTCAATAATAGATAAAGCACTATCCATAACTGCTAATATTTTTTCACGATAGACTCTCTCAATATATTCGGGTTTGGAATTATGTTGATAAACACTGGATACCAAACGATGCACAATATTGACTTTATCAATAATTTCTTGTTTTTTCACGTCTAACATTTCTTGTTGACGTTTTTCATAAATATCATCGATACGGTAAAAAAATATGAGGGTGCTAGTGCTGGAAAAAGTAGCAAAGAGTATGAAAATAAGTAAGTTAAGCTTTGTTCGTAGAGAGAAACTAACGGCCCGAAATATTATAGATGTATCCCATAAATTTTATGATATAGCAGGAACTATGTTATATAGCCTATACATACATAGTTTATACCATGATGAATTAAAATGGCTTTAACGCTAAAAATGCTAATATTTAAAAAATAATGGTTCGGACACTTTTTATAACTATTTGTTTTTTAAAAAATATTTAAAACGCTTGGCTAAAATGTGAAATACTTTATTATTTCAAAAATTGTCCGAAATATTGCTGGATGAGTCTTGATCTAAAACCCGCAATAATATGGATAATGTACTTCATTGATATAAATTTAGAATTGTTCTCTTGACGGATAAGACAAGCTTATTACAATGGCTGTATCATTTTCTTAAAGTAACCTACTATGAAAAAGCTATTTACCCTGTCTATTGCTGTTGCTATTTTAGCTTTGGGTATTTTTGGTTTTATACTGCTCAAAGCCACGAAGCCACAAGCTGCCCCGCTTGATGTTGAAGAACCTAGCTGGATTGTCAAAACCAAACAAGTTGAACTTGAAACCCTTTCTCCTGCTCTAACACTTTATGGCCATGTTGAGTCACCCTATACAACGACTTTGAGTGTGCCCAACTTAAGTGTCGCTGCAACCGAAGTGTCTAAATTAGCTGTGCTGGAAGGAGATAGTATGAGCGCAAAACAACTGCTCATTCAGTTAGATGACCGCGATAGTAAGCTAATTTTACAACAGCGGCAGGCTGATATTGAAGACATTCAAGCTCAAATCGGCAGTGAAAAACAGGTTCATGAAAATAATCTAAAACTAATTAAAAATGAAGAAGCATTATTATCGTTGGTTCAAAAAAGTGTTGAACGAGCACGTACATTACAAAAGAAGAATTTAGCTTCTCGTTCTAACTTAGATGATGCTCAACAAGCATTGGAACGACAAAAACTGGCGGTGAATAATCGGCGTTTTTCCGTGAAGAATCATACAACAAGATTGGCTCAGCTTAAGGCCAGATTGAATCGAGCGATTGCGGTACGTGATTTAGCCAAGTTAGAAGTTAAACGCTTGCAAATTATTGCTCCTTATAATGCGGTTGTTGCGAAATTGTATGTTGCTGAGGGTGACAGAGTGCGCAGTAATGATCCATTACTCAAAATCTATGACGTGAGCAAGTTAGAAGTACGCGCCCAAATTCCAAGCCGTTACCAAACTGATATTTTATTAAGTATTAAACAAGCATTGCAGGCTAAAGCTTATTATTCAGGCTTTGAGTTTCAGTTTCAACTAGAACGCCTTGCTGGTGAAATCAATTCAAATAATGGTGGTATTGATGGTTTGTTTAAAGTGACGCAGGGCATTGAACATTTACGTTTAGGTGAATTTTTAACATTGTATTTAAAATTGCCTGCTCAAGAAAATGTGATTGCTTTACCTTTTGAGTCAGTCTATGGCAATGAGCGGGTGTATAAATTAAGCAAGGATAGGATGCACAGCTTAACAATTGAACGAGTGGGTGAGCAGGTTTCAGTTGATGGTCAGTCATCGATTTTGGTGCGTAGCCCAGAACTAACGACAGGTGATAAAGTCATCATCACTCAGTTGCCTAATGCCTTAGAAGGGTTAAAAGTCACTGAAAATCCATAAATATTGTTGCTTGTGGGATTAACAACAGATTCAGTCCCACAATAAATTGGAGAAAACTTATTACTATTAGACAATTACTGGCGCAATTAGCCTTAGCTTTATTAATTTTAATTATCTTTTTTTCAGCAACGACTCTCTTTACTTATTACACTGAACAAACTAATTGGCAACAAGAAACTGTAAACTGGCATCGGGTTTTACAATTGCTTGATTTAAGAGATGAAAATACACTGGCCACCTGGTTTTCAAGCATTGTTTTTTTTATTGCGAGTATTGGCTTTGTATTGCTGGGTTGGGGACAATCACCGACTTATAAGCTTTCCGTTTTTGGACGTTTTAGCTTTCGAATAATTGCACTTGCCTTATGCCTTTTGTCCGCTGATGAAGTGGGCAGTTTCCATGAAACGGTGGGTTCTTGGTTCGAACGTAAAGTGATTATTTGGGATGGCCTTCAAGGCATGGGATTCTCATGGTTATTGCTATTTTCGCCATTCGCCATACTGGGCTTAATTTTGTGTGGCTGGCAATTGTCCCAGTTAATTAAACATTTACCTGAAATATCTGTGCGTTGGCGCAGTGCAGGTTTATTACTGTTAGCTTGTGCATTGTTGCCCAGCGTTTTGATCCTAGAAGCATTACAAGGTTATTGGATATTTACCAAACAGGGCGCAACCATTTTAACCTGCTTTGAAGAAATGTTTGAATTATTAGGTATTTACTGCTTATTTCTGGTTACACTTATCATTGCAAGGCAGCATCAATTGTGAATAAAGCATTTTTATATTTTATTGTAATTTTATACAGTTTAAGCTTGTTATGGATTGAATGGCAATTTTCTCAATCTGGGGTGCGATTGTATGTCACTGATATTAAGGGCGATACTTTTTTATATGCGATTCACACTACCTTAAATATGAGCTTGCTATGGGGAACAGCCTTATTATTCTTGGTGAGTTTGCAATGTATTGATAAGCAAAAGGAACAACTGTTTTTTTATTTTGCATTATCCCAAGTGTTATTATTTATTTACTTAGGTTTCGATGAACGTTTTTTAATTCATGAAATGGCAGGACGTTTTTTTGAAGTCAATGATGCTTATTTACTACTATTGATAGGTTGTGCAGAAGCTGTCATTTTATTGCTATTTGGCCAGTTACGACAAAAATCATCTCATACTTTATTATTTTTAGGTTTAGCATCATTATTATTTTTAATCATGATTGTGATTGATGCAAAATTCCCAGCAAAAATGCAATTTAGGCTCAGTTTTGAAGAATTATCTAAATTATGGGCGAGTTTGTTTCTATTCTTATTTGCTTGGGAAATTTTAATGCAGAAAATTCAACTGTTAAAATCTAGGGCGGATTCTATACCTTAAATCTTAGGTTTAGCAAATTCAACTTTGCTTTAGTTTGATATAAAAAATATAATGGGCTTAGTTCAATAATGACTTATGCCCTTATATGCAAACATTTCTACACGAAAAATATCAAAATCAAACTTGGAGTGACGATGCAGAGCAGATTTTACGCACCTGTGTCCACTGTGGCTTTTGTACTGCGGTTTGTCCAACTTACCAGTTAACAGCCGAAGAAGCTGAAGGCTCTCGGGGTCGGATTTATTTGATTCATTCTTTTCTACATAACAATGAAATTACCCAAGATACACAACAACATTTAGATTCCTGTCTTACTTGTCGCGCTTGTGAGGCCATGTGTCCATCAGGGGTGAAATATTCACGTTTATTAGAAATTGGTCGAGAAGCGATTGATAAACAAGTTAAACGCAACCTATTTGAGACCTTTCAGCGCAAGGCATTAGTACATACTTTACCCTATCCAAACCGAATTAAATGGTTAATAGATATTGCTAGCGTTGTTCCTACCTATCTTATTCCCAAACATATCAAAAACCATCTGCCTACGCAAAAACCGATCGCTTATTCAGTTAAGACCCAAGATCATGAACGCAAGGTATTACTACTTGATGGTTGTGCCCAATCTGTACTTGCACCCAATATCAATCAAGCCACGAAAAAACTACTTAATGCGCTCAATATTAGTGTCATCAAAGCCAGTAATACAGGTTGCTGCGGGGCATTAGCTTATCATCTAACTGAGCACAGAATTGGACTGAAACACGCGAAGCAATTGATTGATAAATGGATACCGCTTATTGATGACGTTGAAGCGATTGTGATGACAGCAAGCGGTTGTGGTAGTTTTATCAAAGAGTATGCTGAATTGTTTGAAAACGATGCTGAATACTTAGCAAAAGCAGAAAAAATTGCAAGTCTAACTCGTGACTTAGTTGAAATTATTGAACCTGAAGATTTAATTAAACTAAAACCTGATAACCTAAACACGAAAATTGCTGCACATATTCCTTGTACTTTACAACATGGGCAAAGACTGACCAATCGACTTGAGCCTTTACTTAAAGCATTTGGTTTTGAATTGACAGCGGTCGAAAATGGGCATTTATGTTGTGGTTCAGCGGGCACATACTCGATTTTGCAGCCAGAAAAGTCTCAACAATTGAAAGCCAATAAGTTACAAGCGTTACAAGCCAATCAACCTGAAGTGATTATTACCGCGAATATCGGTTGTTTAACTCACCTACAAAATGATGCGGATGTACCTGTGAAGCATTGGGCTGAATTGGTCGCGGAAAAACTTGCTGATTAAATCAAAAATAACAGAATGCTGACGATATTCACGAAAAAATGACATATAGTTGGCTTTTGATACCCTTTATCTACAAAATGAACTCTTTTAAATTCATAAAATTAGCTAACAGCCCTATAAAATATTGCGTTCATGACTTGTTTCATACTGCTTTTACGCTAAACTAAACTAACCCAAACAACAAAAATAATGTGATTGTGTCAGAAATTAAGCCTTTTATATCTATTACACTGGATGTTTTTATATAAAGGGAATGGCCATTAATCATGATGGAAGTTGGCGCGTTATGACCTATATAACGCACTAAAAGCTTACTCACTTAACCGTTATAAAAATCTTGTACGTGAAGTAGCAACAAACCTGTTTATTTATGTTCTCATTCCTATTCATTTTGCATAGGAATCCTATAGTCTATGGTTTCTTAATCAAGAAGCGATATTTTTGGCAATGTTCTCAAACAGTGAACTCGGGGAATTTAAAAGTGGGTAATGCTTCATGTTAAAGGGAGGCTTTCAGTATGTGGATTAAACAAACAATTGGGGAACAACGTAAGGTGCTTTCGGCCTTATTTGAACCGCCAATGACAAACCTGGCAAAACAATGTATACCCGTTTGGTCAAATTTAGATAAATTAGATCAATTGCTGTTTGAACAATTCGCAACCATTCCGCATTCTCACTTAATTTATGTTGTTGATAAATACGGAAAACAAATCAGTGCCAATGTTGGCCAAGATGGAATCCATAATAATGTGCGAGGCCAAGATTTATCACGTCGTCCTTATTCAGTGAGTTTATATCCTAAACGCCATTTTATGTTATCTTCGGTCTATATTAGTCATACAACAGGTAACCCTTGTATTAGTGCAGTGCAACCTGTAATTGATGAACAACAATTTTTAGGGTTTGTGGTGGCTGATTTTGATATTCAACGTTTACCACTCTCAGTTTCCTCAGAAAAAAGTCCTCCTCTCCGCTTCTGGCAAGAACAGCATAAAGCTGAAATCAAAGCACATAAACAAACTTCTCCACGTGTTAGCAGCTTATTAGATAAGCGTTTAGACGATGTATTGGCTACATTAAATCGCTTAATTACCGAACATGGTATTTTTCATTGCACCCTGCATTATTCTAGTGGACAAGCCATGTTATGGCATTTAGATGATCCCTATCAATATCATTTATACAGTGCGGAACAAATGTTAAACCCCGAAATGTATTTGAAATATCCACGTTCAGATTACTCTGATCGCGCAGTATTAACCGAAAAAGAAGTAAAGCAAGTCTTAGAACGCTTTCGTACATTGCGTTTAGCGGATGACAAAGTTTATTTGCGCTCAGGTTCGCTGAATTTAGTGAATGGTATGGTTGGTTTGACGTTTTCGTGTGATGGCTCGCAATATATGGCAGCCACGGATTTTTTAGATAAAAACTTATCATTTTGGTTTACCCATAAAGCGGCAAACGCTTAATTTATTTCCAGAACGGGTCGTTTTTAGTAGAAAAATAACCCGTTCTTAGCTCTGTATTTCAATTTCCTTCAATTGCCCATCTTCCATTTTTAATACACGATCTGCTGTATCTAAATATTTCTCATCATGGGTGGTTAAAATCACAGTTTTACCTTCTTCACGCAAATTAGGTATCAATGCTTTATAAAAATACTGTTTGAAAGCAGGGTCTTGATCTGCGGTTAACTCATCAAATAAATAAATCGGCTTATCATCAATCATGGCCACAATAAAAGCTAAACGCCGCCGCTGTCCTGCCGATAATTCAAGATGGGTAAATTGCCCGTCAATATATTGAGTTTTGTGCTCCAAGCCCATCAATTTTAACAATTCATTTAAAAATGCTTCGTCGATATCTTCAATCCCATACAAACGATCAAATAAATGGAAATCTGCAAACACCACTGAAAATAATTCATGGTATGCTGCATAATTTGCATTATTAATCTGTTCATTATCCACTTGAATTTTACCCAATTGTGGATGATATAAACCCGCTAACGCTTTGAGTAAAGTTGATTTTCCGCTGCCATTGCCACCAATAATATAAATAATTTCATTACGCTTAATACTCAAATCCAATGAACCTAATTGAAACAAGGTTTGTCCAAATATATCGGTATATTGATATTGAATATTTTGCATATCTAAGGTTTTGAACTGGAAAAATTTATCTTTTTTCTCTTTTAAAGCGGTTTTATACTGATTGGAAACATTAATATTATCTAACATTTTTTCCAAAATGATGATATTTGCGACCGCGACATTGGCACGAGCAACCACCGGGATTGCACCTGCAATGGTTTCAATCGGTGCCATGATAAATAACATAGTCGCTGTTACGGTAATCACAACGGTGTGATGTTCTGGATTAAATAGTGGGATAATAAATACAATTGTGCCTAACATGATATAAGAAAATACACGTGAAAACATGATGTTAGTAACAAATTTAATGCCTGTATTGACTTTGATTTGCTCGGTTTCATGTGCAATTTTTTCAAGTTGCTGAAATACAGCATTGCTTTTTACTTGATTGATACGGGTCTCTTTAAAGCCATCTAAAATATGATTGAGCTGATCAAAAAAGGCTGTTTCTTTTTCAATGCTGGTTAGGATTTCAGCCGACACATTATTAAAATGCTGAAAATATAAAACCCCACCGATGACCAATCCCGTCAAAATTAGCACAAAACCTAAAGGCGATAAGGTGACGATATAGAGCAGACAGAAAAACAGCACTATAAATGCCTGTAAACTGGAAATCAGGGTTAAACCAGACTGAGAAATTAAGTTTGCGTCTTGGGTGAGATGGCTATAAATTTCGCCTTTGCCCATGCCTTCGATAAATTTGAGTTCTGAATGTCGAATTTTATCTACAACGCGCAAGCGCACTTTTCTGATGGATTCTTCAACCACTAAGGTTGCTTGAGCCAATGAATGTTTGCGGGTATAGATAAATAAAATTAACGCGATCAGAAAGATAAAAAAAGGTCGTACGACATCGTCATAATCAGAAATGCCCTGAGCCGCTTGGTTTATCGCTGCCAAAATAACGCTACTGGCAATCCCTGAGGCAACACCTGTCATAATAATAGGTGCTTTTGGTAAGTCTGATTCTTTTTTGAATAAATCAAGCAGTAATAACATGTTTAATTAGCAATGATAAAAGGTTTAAATACTATTTTCCGATAAATTTATTAACGGGAAGTGACACTTCAGGTAATTTTGAAGGCGAAACTTCTTCACCTTTATTGATATACTTTTGAAACGCATACATTTGCGAATGAGGTGAGGTATAACACTCAACCCGTTTGTTTTCTAAATCCACAATCCATACTTCACAGATACCATAACGTGCATAAACTGGAATTTTGATGGTTTTATCATATTTGAGCGAGTTATCTGCAATTTCAATCACAAGCAACACATCTTGAGGTTCTGGGTGTGATTGCCAGAATTTTTCGCTACGTTTTAATATCGCAATATCGGGCTGTGGTTCAGAGTATTTACTGAGACGAATAGGGTTTTGTACCCGCACAATGTGATTTGTAGCACTCAGTGCACGCGAAAGTTGTTGTGATAGCAAATCCACGCAATAAGCATGTTTTTTTCCAACTTGCCCCATATCAATCACTTCTCCTTCTAGTAATTCAATACGTTTGTTTTCAAGTGACTTAAAATCCGACATATTGTAAAAGTCAACTACATCAAATAGATGCTTTTGCGGAGCAAGGTTGTTATCAGCCATTGCATCCCCCTTGAAACCGAAATTAAATTTTATCATTTGCTTGGTCGTGCACTGAATATAAAGTTGTAAAGTATTTAAGTGATTTTTTGATATTTTATTAAATCTATTTTTAAAGTAATCGCTTTGAACTCAGGAAACCCGCTACCATCTCGCGTAATGTGTTCATCAAAGATAATACAGGCCATTTTGCCATGAGTACCCATTGAATGCACGGAATAAATGAATACAATCATTAAATATGAGTGGATTGAAATCATAATAATGTCAATTCTGCTTCATATCATAGCGTATTTTTTAGTTTCTTATGAAAATTTGGACTCAATTGTGATACAGCGTACTTTAGACCGTTTTTGATTTCTGAATGATCTATTTTTCTGTAGGCTATTCATTCAGGATTGATTTACAATATTAGGAATACATTGCATTATTTGGTACGGCACAATATGTCAGAGCAAACTCTTATCGCAGTCAAACACCTGTCTCGTTATTATGGTGGATTATGTGCTGTTAACAATATCAGTTTTGAAGTGAAACGAGGCCAAATTCTAGGGTTTTTAGGCGCGAATGGCGCGGGTAAATCAACTACGATGCAAATGTTGGCAGGGGCATTAGCACCAACCACAGGTGAAATCATCATTGCAGGTTATGATTTATTGGATTATCCATTACAAGCAAAATCCGCAGTGGGTTATTTGCCAGAGCAACCACCTCTATATCGGGAAATGTTGGTTGAGGAATATTTAATATTTTGTGCGCGTTTGCATCATATTCCTCGGGCTGAAATCAACGACGCGGTTGATCGAGCGATTGATTTATGTGGTTTGGAAACCGTGCATCGGCGTTTAATTGGAAATTTATCTAAAGGTTTTCAACAACGAGTGGGAATTGCTCAAGCGATTATTCACAGCCCTGCGGTCGTGATTTTGGATGAGCCGACGGTGGGGTTAGACCCAATTCAAATGCGTGAGATTCGTCATTTAATTACGGAATTAGGCCAAGAGCACAGTGTGATTTTATCCACTCATATTCTGCCTGAAGTACAAGCCGTATGTAATCATGTACAAATCATTCATCAAGGCCAATTATTGTTTAGTGATACGATTGAGGGTTTGTTTGCTCAAATCAAAGGCCAAAGTTTGCAAATTGGTTTACAAAGTCCTCCTAGTTTGAGTGTTTTTGAACAGATTGAGGGTGTGGAAGAAGTAGAGCAGATTGATGAGCATCGGTTAAGAATTTGGCATCAAGCTGAACATAATCCTGCTGAAGCGATTGTGATTAAGTCAGTTAGTGATAACTGGGGATTGTTTGAGTTGATACCTGAGCAACAGAGTTTAGAGCAAATTTTTGTCAATTTGACAACGGAAGATGATGCAAATTATGATTAAATAATTGTTTTTTTTGGATTTTTGGTATCAATGTTTATCTAAGGAATATTGTTTCATGTTTACGATTGCAGGTCGCGAATTACGCAGTTTATTTAGTTCACCATTGGCATGGAGTGTATTGAGTGTGGTACAGCTCATTTTAGCCATTTTATTCATTATTCGTTTGTCTTTGGTATTACAACCCGATATTCAATCACAATTGTCAATGACACCAAGTGCACCGAGTTTAACCGACATCATTGTTGGTCATATATTTATTTGGACAGGGATTATTTTATTATTGGCAATGCCGTTATTAACCATGAGGTTGATTAGTGAGGAACGAAAAAATAAAACCTTAGTCTTATTGATGTCTTCACCTGTATCGATGACCAGCATTGTATTGGGCAAGTATTTAGGTTTGATGGGCTTTTTTGTATTGATGTTAGCAATGGTGAGTTTGATGCCGTTATCTTTGGTATTTGGCGGTCAATTGGATTTTGGGCAGTTTTTGATTGCATTGTTTGGTGTGTTGTTATTGATTGGGGCGTTGTGTGCGATTGGTTTGTATATCTCGGCATTGTCAGATCATCCAACGGTTGCAGCAATAAGTACCTTTGGCGCGTTTTTATTTTTATGGATTATTGATTGGGCTGGAGACAGCGAGAAATATAGCGGTTTGTTTGCCTATTTATCGATTACTCGTCACTATCAAACGTTATTGGAAGGTTTAGTCAATACCACTGACATTATTTATTATGTGTTGATTATTGTGTTATTTAATATTTTGACAATTCATCGTTTAGATTCTGAACGCTTGCAATAAATGCCTATCGTGGTGGAAAACGTGGCGTGATTTGATTCTAGCTGTTTTTGTTCATTTCTCTGATTGTACATAATTCAATTGAGTTGCATAACTTAACTTGTGATGACGCGGTGCGTCATCATCTGATAGGACGCACCAGTGTCCACAAAAATATCAAGACGCATTCCATGCAGTGCGTGGAACGAGAAAAAAGCCTAAATTGCAACGGTGTGAAGTATATCTCATCCTTCTTTATAGCATTAAAAATGCAGACTTAAAAAAGATGGCTAATCCTCATCATGAGAACCCACCGCTTTTATAAAGGCGGGCGTATTAACCTAATAAACCAATTATTACAATTATCCACATCATAATGATTTTTATGCGTCAATTTTTATCTTGAGTTTAGAGTCACAACACGATTTAATCAGCCATATTATCCCTTCTTATTTTGTGTAATAATCTTATTTTTAATGTTATGAAGTGAGCCTTTTATGTCAGATGCAAATGATGATGGCT
>JADGDW010000102.1:11372-17323 GCA_016744725.1 Candidatus Albibeggiatoa sp. nov. BB20
GCAGCCTGTTTCAGTATGGAATCAATCTTTAAATATTGAGCCTAAAAGCTTTTTTCTGAATTTGAGTAAGGCTATTTTTAATACTTCATTGGCTAAATTTGATAAAGCGGCTTTGAATGTGTCTGATGCGTTGTTTGATGCTGATATTGAGTGGCAAGCAGGGCAAATGGCATGGGTTTTAATTTATCGTTCTCTGTTACATACGACGGCAGAATTGTTGGAAGACGGTCAAGATTTATTTGAGCTTGATAAAGCACCTGATGAGCAGCAACAGGCAGAGCTTGCCAGTATTTTAGAAGATAATTTGTTGCATTCCAAAGTTAAAATAACGATTGATTTTTTTAAAAAGCCTGCGGATTTTGCATTTTTACAAGATTTTAATCATGGCTTGAAACATTGGCTTGTCAATCTAGGCTTAGAGGAGTTACAAGCGGATGCGTTGTTGGCACGTTTGCCACACAAGTTTACTTTGAGTTTGCATGGGGAGTGGTTATCGAAGCCTGAGCGTTATGAAATTATCAAGCAAGCGATTGATACTCCATTTACAAAAGCAGTTGGAAAAAAACGTGAGTGGCAATATTATCATGCGTGGTTGAGAGAGCAAATTAATGAGCGGATGTTTGGTGAGGCTTTTAGTTTACAGCAGGTTTATGTGAAGTTACGGGCTTATTATGAGGAAAAAGTTCAAGATGATGATATGGATAAAGCAGATTTGCGGCGGGATTCGGATAAACTTGAGAAAAAGAAAATTGCGGTTTGTTTGCATCAAGAATTAGAACGTTGGGTAGGACAATATGATAAAGACGATACATTGCGGGTTGTGAGCGGTGGGCCGGGGTCTGGTAAGTCTTCATTTTGTAAAGTCTTTGCGGCAGATATTGCTGAACAGTTGAGTATTCCTGTTTTATTCATTCCATTGCATTTGATTGATCCTAAAGATGATTTGATTTCCACGGTTGAATCATTTGTGAAAAGCAATCGTTATTTAACAGGCAGTCCGTTAGAGGGTCATTCGGATGAATCGCGTTTGTTAGTGATTTTTGATGGTTTAGATGAGTTGGCAATGCAAGGCAAAATGGCGGCTGAAGTGGCACAACATTTTGTGGATGAAGTACGACGATTCAGCGATTTATTTAGTTCTCAAGGATTACAACGTCAATTTTTAATTTCAGGACGAGATTTAGTTGTACAAGCCAATGAGAGTAAATTACGCAAAACCCAGCAAATATTACATGTTTTACCCTATTTTTTGGATAAAGAAGAGCAGGAAGCATTTGAGGATTTAAAGCATTTACTTGCAACAGATCAGCGTGATGAGTGGTGGTGTAACTATAGTAAAGTTAAAGGTAAAGCGTTTGATGCGATGCCTTCAGAATTAAAGCAGCATAATTTGACGGAAATTACATCTCAACCGTTGTTAAATTATTTGGTGGCATTGAGTCATGGTAGAGGCAAACTTGATTTTAATCGGCAAACCACATTGAATCAAATTTATGCAGATTTATTAGAGGCTGTTTATCAACGTAAATGGGAGTCAAATCAACATCGGAGTCTAGGAGATTTAGAACAAGCCCGCTTTTTCCGTATTTTGGAAGAAATTGCATTGGCTGTATGGCATGGTGATGGTCGAACAGCAACGGTTGATTATATTGAGCAACGTTGTAAAAATAGCCATTTAATTAAATATCTTGATGTTTTTCAAGAAAATGCAAAGCAAGGTGTGACTCGATTGCTCACTGCATTTTATTTTCGGCAAGCGGGCGATGTTAAGGGCGAAAAAACCTTTGAATTTACCCACAAGAGTTTTGGTGAGTATTTAACGGCGCGGCGTTTAATGGGTGTCATGCAACGAATACAAGAGGAGTTGGAGGATAAAGAAAAGAATCCTGATAAGGGTTGGGATGAGAAAGAAGCCTTAAAACATTGGGCAGAAATATGTGGTGCGACTGCCATAGATGATTATTTATATAGTTTCATCAAAAATGAAGTGGCTTTACAACGTGAAAGTGAGGTACTGAAATGGCAAGCCACTTTGTGTGGTTTGATTGAATTTTGTACAACGCATGGAACGCCAATGGAAGAGCTCAAATTAGATTCATTCCAAACTATGTTAAAACAATCCCGCAATGCAGAGGAAGCGTTATTAGTCATGCACAGTGCTTGTGCAAATACAACTAAACAAGTATTAAAGATTAATTGGGTATCAGAAACCACTTTTGGAACTTGGTTGTATAGACTGCAAGGGCAAAGAAAAGGTGCTGCTAAGATTTTAGCTTTGAAATGCTTACAATATATTGATCTACAAAACTGTATATTATATTTTCATGATCTTTATGGGGCAAATCTCAGAGGGACAAATCTTGAAGGGGCAAATCTTTTTGGGGCAAATCTTTTTAGGGCAAATCTTTTTGGGGCAACTCTTTCTAGGGCAAATCTTTCTGGGGCAAATCTTGAATGGGCAAATCTTGAATGGGCAAAACTTTCTGAGGAAAATCTTTCTGGGGCAAATCTTTCTGGGGCAAATCTTTCTGGGGCAAATCTTTCTGGGGCAAATCTTTCTGGGGCAAATCTTTCTAGGGCAAATCTTGAAGGGGCAAATCTCAGAGAGGCAAATCTCAGAGAGGCAAATCTTGAAGAGGCAAATCTTTCTGGGGCAAATCTTTCTAGGGCAAATCTTTTTGGGGCAAATCTTGAAAGGGCAAATTTTGAAAGGGCAAAACTTTCTGAGGCAAATCTTTCTGGGGCAAATCTTTCTGGGGCAATTTTACCAAAAGACTTTAAACTTGAATAAATAATTCATGCAAAACAAATTGTTGTATTCGATAAACATGGCGACCTGACATTGAGCAAGACCGCCATTTAATTGTAGAATTCTATTTTATGGTTGAGTTGGAACGCCTAAAGCATTACGCAAAGCCTCAACTGAAATACCCAATGTTGCAGCCGCTGCATCTAAATCAGGTGGTGGCGCACCCATAGCTTGACTCAATGTTTGCTCACTGATACCCAATGTTGCAGCCGCCACAGCTAAATCGGGTGGTGATTGATTTGCATCCGTTGGCGGAGAAGTAAGATTGTCCGCTGTTCCCGTATTATTTGTAATCGCACTAGATTCAGGTAAATTTAAACTGTTCACATCATCGCCAGCACTAGGCTCAACACTGCCACCCGTGACACAAAGCGCGTAATTGCTAGAACGACGGGCATCTCCTTGTGGGCCATTACCAAGCTGTTGATCGTCTCCCACCGACACTTTATCATCACTGCGTTGCGCCCCTGCACCATGCACATCAATCCAACCATCAAACCCTTCTTGATAACCCAATGCCCGACCAAATGAAATATACGTCGCATCACGTACCGTATTGGGATAACTGATAAATGTGGTGCTGCTCCAATAAAATGGATAATCAAGCTGTTCTGCTTCATTGGTAATCGAAGTTAAATTAAACAATGGATCAATGGCAGGACTGTTAGTGGTATCGGGCGAACGAGTATAATCAACAATACTATGCAACTCTTTGATATTTGGTAAACGCCAAGCATTAGAATCCGCTAAATTTAAATCTTCACAATAGGTCAGCGCATCTGCCCAGTTGATACCGCTGCCATTATCATTTTGTGTCCAAGTCAAACTTGTTGCATGATCTGTAATCGTACTGTTGCCATTATCAATATACTGATTTTCACCATAACCATCGCCACCACGGACAAATTGTGCGAAATAACCACCCGCATTTGAATTCTGTAATGGATAACACTTTATGCGTCCATCAGCAAAATTAAACCCGAAAAAGCAACTTGTGCCATTGAACACCGTCGAAACATAAATACTACGGGTTAACCATTGTGCATCGATTACCCGATTGCCTCCTGTTTCATCCCCATATTGAAACACAAAATAATCAGTATCAATGAATGGTTTCAAGCCCTCAGCAGTACTGCTATCACTCACTCGGGTAGGGTCTAATCCTGTGAACTGAGTCAATGAATAGATTTCTTTAATCGTCGGCAACCGCCAATCATCATAGCCCGCAAACTGATAAGTCTTTAATTTTTCAAGCGCATCGGCATAAAGGGTTCTCTCACCAGCATCCTGAATCCACATCAAACCCGTATTCAAATCTGTCACCGTGCCATCAGCATTATCTTGATAAGCAGGCGGCAAACCTTGGTACTGAGCATCTTGCCCGTTATGAGATTGGCCGCAATTAATTGGACTCGTATCAGAAAAACAATGGGTTTGATTAGTATCCACAATAGGATACGTTACTGAATCAGCTCTAACAGTGATGGTGACAAAATCATAAAAAAGCTGCTCAGGATCTATTGAGCCATTCATATTCATATCAACACCAAAATACAAATTATACAGACCAGTAGGCAAACCCGAACCAGTCAAAATCTGATTTTCAGATAATTCAGACAAAGCTTCTTGAGACATAGGCTGCACACCAGACTGCCAACCTAATGATTTAACATAAGAATAAGTCCCAAAAGGCGTGCTCGCCAATGCCCACCAATCTGCATTATTATTCAGCTCTTGTTCAGGATTCAGCGAAATAGTAATAGATAAATTGTCTGCTGCTGTTATTGATATAGGTTCATTTGAACCATTTGCTTTAATATCAGGAATGGGATCATCCGCCCAGACATTCCCTGTTAATGCTGCCATAGACAACACTAAGTATATTAAATTATTTGATTTTTTCATACTCAAACCCTTTGTAAGCTAGAAGTAAATAGAGATGATGAGCTGCAAGCATTTCTCCATAATATTCCCTATTTTTGTTTAGAGTTTACCAAAAAAAAACCATACTTCACAATAAAATATAAAAAAGGCTCACAGAATTGTGGACAATTGAAAGAAAAAAGGATGCGGTGTAAATCATAGTCCAGGAGTTTAAAACGTGTTTTACGAATAGCCACAGGCCTGCAGTTTATCTGTTGTAGAAGCAGAAAGGCTTATCTGAGTAGTTTGAAAATAACTTAGAATTTGAGATCATGATAATCATATGCTAACTCGTCAAAGATGAACGCAAGAATCATAAATCATTGATTTTAATATGGCTGATTTTTACATCAAACTCAGGTTAAATAAATCATTTTTAGCTTCTCATACATACTATTTCTATGGTAATGAGCAGATTTGTCTATGTTATTTCTGCGCCACATTTCGTTCCATAAATGTACAGCTATTGAGTTTCTAAAAACAGCGGGATTTTCAATCGGGGTAATATATTTATAAAATTCATTAGGTGAAATGGGGCAAAACACTTCTGGAGGTTGAACATAGCGTTGGAATTGCTGTTGCTGTTTAATTGCAAAAGTTAATAGGTGAGGGCCTGTTTCTCCCCATGTTAATTCTTCAGAATTCTTTTTGATGGCCACATCATAGCAATATTGCATTAAGCTAGAGTTTTTGGGCGCTTTAATAAGACAGTTATTTGCGATAATAATACCATTATCCATTTTCTGACCCGCAATAACATAAGCCTGTTCTGAGTCAAAAGGAGATAGACATACAATGTCTGTATCAGTCCAATAATGACCATTTTCTAGTAACATTTTATATCTAAACAAATCAGCAAAGCCCGCATAGCTATTATGATTTTTATATTTAAAGATTTTACTTGAAGGGATAATCTTGTTTGCATCTTTTAAGATTGCACCTTTAGGCACATTTTCAACAGTATCATAGATATACAAATGGAATTCATGTCCATTTTTTAAAAAAGAAACGATACTTAACTGCTCCATTACAGAAAGCGAATCACCTATCCAAAGGCTCTGAATAATTGGTAACATAAAAATCTCAAAAAATACTCTATAAGTTATTAATAATCAGCGTTTGTTATACTATCTTAAACTCTAAAACATTTTAATGCTTTCGCCACAGAAGATTGGAAAAGTAATAAACCTTACTCCAAAGCTTGAACAGTGAATTGCAC
>JADGDW010000103.1 GCA_016744725.1 Candidatus Albibeggiatoa sp. nov. BB20
CCCTGTCTCTGTACCACTGTTTAAGGGTGCCATAGACTGCTAGATACAAACATGCAATACATCATTTATTTTTCTATAACACCACATATATTTCTCCAGTGTAATCTCACATAACACGTATTTTAGTCCATATTCATGTAACTTTGTAGGTTTCTGCTTTTAACTTAAAATCAAAAATTTTTCACTTGATTAATTGTCAATTAAAATTTAAACTCTGCTGTTTTTATTGGCTCTTAAGACAGACAAATGGAAATTACTATTAAATAAATTTAAAAATAGTACAAAATATTATAGGGTTTAAGGCTGTGATTGAATAACCAAGGAGGTTTTATACATGATTTTTCTCAAAGAGAGCTCATTAATAACACGCAAAAATAACTTTATGAAGAAATATGTTAACAATCTAATGCTGCTATCTTTTAGCGTGATGGTCTTCAGCATTAATCATAATACATTTGCTAACGACTATTTAATAAACAATGAGGATTTCTATTCTAGGCATTCAGATAAAGAATCATTAGGTAAACTTCTTTTCTTTGATAAAGTACTGAGTGGAAATGAAAATATTTCCTGTGCAACATGCCATCATCCATTAACTGGTACAGGAGATGGTTTTTCGCTATCTATTGGTGAAGGTGGAGTTGGTTTAGGTAAAACCAGAGGTACAGGACAAGGAGCAAATGCTATCGTAGAGCGTGTGCCGCGTAATGCCCCACCTCTATTTAATTTAGGTGCAAAAGAATTTGAAACTCTATTCCATGATGGAAGAGTAACAATTTCTTCAGAATATGAGAGTGGTTTCCTTTCTCCAGCTGGTAATGATTTGCCAAAAGGTCTTGATAATGTTCTAGCTGTACAAGCGATGTTTCCTATTCAATCTACTACTGAAATGGCAGGGCAGATTACCGAAAATACTATTGGAGATGCAGCAACAGAAGGAAAGCTACAAGGGGCTGACGGTGTATGGAAACAGCTAACGAAGCGTTTACAAGCAATTCCTGAATATGTTGAGCTTTTTAAAGCGGCCTTTCCAGAAAAAATTGGCCAAGCTGAAGATATCACAATGGTTCATGCTGCAAATGCTATCGCAGCTTATGAGGCTTCTGCATGGCGTTGTACAAATTCTGCCTTTGATCAATATGTAAAAGGAAGTACTGATGCTGTCAGTCCAAAAGCTATCAAAGGAGGAGAATTATTTTATGGTAAAGCAAACTGTGCTAGCTGTCATGGCGGAAAATTTCAAACAGATCATCAATTTTATGCCATTGGTATTCCTCAAGTAGGTCCTGGAAAAGGAGATGGTATTGGTGGGTATGCTGATTATGGCAGAGAACAAGTTACAGGCAATAGAGAGGATCGTTTTAAATTCCGCACACCTAGTTTACGTCAAGTCGTTTTAACAGGGCCTTGGGGACATGATGGTGCTTATGATGACCTAGAACAAATGGTTCGCCATCATCTAAATGCTACAGATGCTTTGAATAACTATGATACTAATCAAGCTGTTTTATGCCCTAGAGAAGATTTAGATAAAGTTGATTTTGCTTTCCACCAAGATTTATCTCAAAGACAAATCCTTGAAGAAGCTATAGAGATAGAACCAATTGAATTAACTGATAGCGAAGTGTCAGATTTGATGGCATTTCTATATGCACTCACTGATTTCCAATGTTTAAACCTCCGTCACACGATTCCAACTAGTGTTCCTAGTGGCTTGCCTCTAGCTGAATAAGGTAGGAGTCACCTTTACATATATGATGCTTTTACACTGTCAAAAGGAAATGTTCATCATGAAAAATAAAAGAAGTAAATTTCTTATTTCTACAATGTTGTCTATGGCGCTAGGTTTACCACTAGTGTCTAGTATTTCAATGGGGGATCCACCACCACCACCACCTTCACCAAGTACTTATATGCCAACAGTATTTTGTTTTAGAATTACTGATATTGTAGATACAGATGATCCAAATCGATTCAAGTTTATGTTTGAGACTTTAAATTGGTCGAATCAAAATGCTCATGGATTGCTCATGGCATTAAACGAAGCTGCTATTATTGGGGGACAACAAACAATAAGACCACTGATAACATCAGCAGATATAGATTCAAATGGTAGACCTATAGGCAGTGGTGACGACGATGCAAACTTTCCACCTATTGATGGGACTGGAACATTTACTCAATTTAAACTAGGGCAAACTAATAGTTGGCAAGTTGCGCGTAGTACAAATTCTATGGTCATCTTTTCTAATCCTGCAGCAGCGGATGATACATCTTTAGCATTTAGAGATTTACTAGGAGCAGCAACTCCTGGAAGCATAACAGGTACGACAGCAGCATGTAATTTAGTACCTGGCTGTACAGTGACTGGTCGAGATAATTTAGGCAGACAAGTCGTCTCTGAAGTACTCAATATTGAAACTGTTGATAATGGTTCACCAAATATTGATCAATTACCAGATAATGTATTAGATGGTTTTGTACTCGAAGTTGAAAACTTCCAACCAGGTAGTGCAATCTCGTTCAATTGGTTTTTAATGGATGAAACAGGCACGCAAAGTATTGGTTCTGCTGGACGTGGAAACCAAATGGGCTTTGGTACATTTACAATTAGACGACATGAAGATGGCACTATAGAAGGAGAAGGTAATGATGGAGATACTATTGATATACCAACACCTCCTGATGGTCGTCGTGCAATAAGAGCTGTAGGCGACGATAGTGATATTTTATTCCCAGGAAATACAGGTACAACCCAAAGTCTGCGGGAGATGTTTGTTTTTGAAACCTTTGATCAAGTTCAATTCTCTGTAGAACCAGGTCCTGGTTTAACTGCACCATTCCTAGTACCGCAAGATAATATCCTTAATGTTTCTGTGAATTCAGAATTATTACATCCTGTCGATAGATGTTATTTCTATGGTCTACAAGATACAGACCTTAATAACTCACAAGTATTCACAATGTTCCCTGATGCGGGCTACATTATAAGCGAGCTTGGTGAACTATTTGCTGGCTACGATCTTGAGGGCATGGATATGCACCCTCATGATAAAGAGCTTTATTTAAGTTCAGGCGATGATACTGAAAATGGTCATCCTAATGGTACTATTTATAAAATGGATATTACGACAGGTGGTTTAACTAAAATTGGTGAAACTGGTTTTGGTGAAGTTGCTGCCATTTCATTTGATAGACATGGTACGTTATGGGGTTGGGCCGATGGTGAAGGCCTAATGAGAATTGACCTTGGTAATGGTAAAGGGACTTTAGTTGTACCTTTTGCTGATGGCGTTGAAGACATGACTTGGAACAATGATGGAACACTCTTATATGCAGTTGCAGGTACACGTTTATACGAGTATAAATTTGCAACTAACGAAGTAAGAGAAGCATGTAATACTTTCACAGCACCAGTTGAAGGTATTGATATGTTAGATAGTGGTGAACTTGTTTATACTCGAAATAATGGAACAGATAAGAGTATTCACGAGTTCAATATCAACACTTGTTCTGATACATTTACTTCACCAATTAGAACAGACTATGATGATATCGAAGGTATTACATGGGTATGTGACTAACCTTTTGATTAATCATTGTTAACACAAAGCCCCGTTTACGATATGTAGATGGGGCTTTTTTATATAAATGATAAGCTTTGCAAAAAAATACAACCTAGCTCCATGCTAAGTTGCGTTTCTTCAATCAAAAACCAGCACTCTAAAATGTGGAGCATTGTCAGGTACAGATTAGAATCCTTAATAATTATTAAAGAAGTACCATCAGTAGAGTTGTTAGTTTATTAAGAGCTAATAGCCTTAAAAACTGAGAGATGAATATATACTCAATAAGCTGAAAAATTTTGGGTATATTGCTTATTCATCATAAATATTCCTAGAAAAACCCTAGCCTTCTATTTTTTAAAGAATCCCTTGGTTACTCTAAAAGTAGTATTACCAACTTTGATTTGCTTCTGACCTAATTTAAACCGTTCATTACCAATTTTGATTTCCTGATCATCTTGCTGCTGTTGACGTAGTAACCACCATAATTTTAAAACAGGTAAATAGCTTAAAATAAAGATCACCAGCAACACTAATCCATGTACCCACCAAATGCCTAACCATAAAGGCACGTCACCTTTTTCAATCCATTTTTCACCCACATTGAGTAAATTCTGATAGATTAAGTAAATTAAAATCCCTGAGAAAATTTTAGCATATTGACCTTGGCGCGGTGTCGTACGGGAAATGGGTACAGCTAAGATTGCTAATAAAATGACTGAAATAGGGAGGGCGATACGCCATTGCAATTCCGCTTGATAGGCTAATCCATCTCGTCGCCATAACTCTAACGTCGATAAGGCCTTGTGATTTTCACCTTGATGGGTTTGGTTATGCAATGTGGAGATTTGAATTGTATGCTGGTCAAACTCTGTAATCACATAATCTAATAAGCCGTAAGTGTTCTCATAACGATAGCCCTGTTTTAAGATCAGTAATAAATCGCCTTCTTTGATTTCTTGATAAGCGTGCTGGGCGATCATGATGACTTGTTTCTGCGGTAAGTTCACTTGTATGAACACATTTTGCATCCAGTTGGTTTCAGAGTTAATACTTTGTACGTAAAAAATCCCTTTACCGTTTTGATATTCCTTGAACTGCCCTTCAGAAATGGTTTGCAGCTCTGCAACTGAATAAGCCTCTTGCTTTAGTTTATCAATTTCCCCTTCTGCCCAAGGTGCTAAAAATAGCGATA
This sequence comes from Candidatus Albibeggiatoa sp. nov. BB20, assembly GCA_016744725.1. Lineage (GTDB taxonomy): Bacteria > Pseudomonadota > Gammaproteobacteria > Beggiatoales > Beggiatoaceae > Albibeggiatoa. The sequence goes on from JADGDW010000103.1 coordinate 4,762, forward strand.
AACTGGCAATCACTAATGAAAATAACACACCTAATAATAAGATAGTTTTGCTTGGTACGGGCATCCCGCACGCAGCCATTGCTGTTATTTCATTATCTTTATATAAACGCCCTAATGCCAGTAAGATTGCTAAAAAGAAACTCAGTGGCAAAATTACCATGACATCACTGAGTAATTTCATACCCAGCAATTTTAAAATAAATTCGGGAGGAATAAGCCCTGTAGCAGCTTGAACTAGGTAAAACATAAAACGATGGCTCATATAAATCAAAATGAGCAGCACGCTTAATGCAAATAATATGCTAATTATCTCACGGAATAAGTAACGGGTAATAACCAAAAAACCAACTCCAGCATGAAAACATATTTATAAGAAATGAATACAATTTAACATATTTGCTAAAATTGTGTATCATTAATCATATATATGCAATACTTTATACTAAGCAGCAGATATAAAACTACTATTTTCCTCTGCACCAGTGCTTATGTCTAGTGCACCGACAAGTTAAACGGGAAAGAATATGGAATTCAATATAAAAAGTGGTCATCCTGAGAAACAAAGAACCGCCTGCGTGGTAGTCGGTATTTATGAGCCTCGTCGTTTGTCTGAAGTGGCCAAGCAAATTGACGACGTGAGTGACGGCCACATTTCTTCTATTTTAAGACGCGGAGACTTGGAAGGTAAGATTGGTCAAACCTTATTATTACACAACGTTCCGGGCACTTTAGCCGACCGTGTATTACTGGTTGGTTGTGGTCGTGAACGTGAATTAGGCGATAATCAATACCGTAAAGTGATTGCTCAAGCGATTCGCACTTTGCATGAAACAGGTTCAATGGAAACCGTATGTTATCTGACAGAACTTAATGTTCGCGGTCGAGATACTAACTGGCGTATTCGTCATGCAATTGAAACTGCTCAGGCCACACTATACACTTTTGATCAACTCAAAAGCAAAAAAAATATTACCCGTCGCCCATTGCGTAAAATTGTATTTACCGTGGCTTCTCGTCGTGAATTGGGTCTTGCAGAACAAGCTAATCGTGAATCCCAAGCCATTGCTTCTGGAGTTAAATTAACTAAAGATTTGGCTAATTTACCTAGTAATATTTGCACACCCACTTATTTGGCTGACCGTGCCAAAGCCTTATGCAGTTTACATGAATCTGTCAGTTGTGAGATTTTAGACAAAGGGCAAATGCAAGAGTTAGGAATGCATTCATTGCTTGCAGTTGCAAAAGGTAGTAGTGAAGAGCCTAAAATGATTATTTTAGAATATAAAGGCACAGAAGATAAGAAAGCTGAAGCCCCCGTTGTTTTAGTCGGTAAAGGGGTAACTTTTGATACAGGTGGTATTTCACTGAAACCTTCTAAAGATATGGATGAAATGAAATATGATATGTCAGGAGCGGCAACAGTATTAGGGGTCATGTCTGCGGTTGCTGAGTTACGTTTACCAATTAATGTTGTGGTGTTAGTCCCAACTGTTGAGAATATGCCGAGCGGCTATGCGACTAAGCCGGGGGATATTGTCACCTCATTCTCAGGTCAAACCATTGAAATTTTAAATACCGATGCGGAAGGACGTTTGATTTTATGCGATGCCTTGACTTATGCAGAACGTTATAAACCTGATGCAGTAATTGATATTGCGACCTTAACGGGCGCGTGTATTGTGGCTTTAGGTCATCATGCACATGGTCTACTCAGTAACCACAACCCATTAACCAATGATTTATTAAATGCAGGTCGTTTAGCAGGTGATAAAGCATGGGAATTACCGTTATGGGATGAGTATCAACAGTCTTTAGATAGCCCATTTGCTGACATTGCTAATATCAGTGATGGCAAAGGTGCTGGTACAATTACCGCTGCGTGTTTCTTATCTCGGTTTACCAAAAAATATCATTGGGCACATATTGATATTGCGGGCACAGCTTGGAAAAGTGCACCTAAGAAAGAAAAAGGCGCAACAGGTCGTCCTGTACCTTTATTAGTACAATATTTGTTAACCCGTTGTTTTGATGATAAACGTATGATGCCTGCGCAAATGTTACCAGAAGAAAGCGATAGTTAATGTCTGAGCAACCACAAGTTGATTTTTATATTTTGCAGCAGCCGACAGGTGAGCGATTTACATGTCAGCTTGTGGACAAGGTTTGGCATCAGGGTTATCCCATTTATATTCATACTCATGGTCTAACCCATGCCAAAAAATTAGATGATATGTTATGGACATTTAAGCAAGATAGCTTTATCCCTCATGATTTATATCCCGATGAATCGAATTCGATAGCCCCGATCAAAATTGGCTATTCTGTTGATAATTATGCTCCTGCAAGTGTTTTAATCAATTTGGCGGTTGCTGATATACTGGGTTTTTATCATCATTTTGAACGTGTAGCAGAAATTGTATTTAATAATGATGTTGCTAAACAATGGGGAAGGGTACGCTATAAATCTTATAAAGATTTGGGTTTAGATGTCAAAGTGCACAATTTGTAATCTTGAATTTATTGTGCATTTTTAACTGGATTCTGTACTCAACTCGCGTAGGGTGGATAAGTGTAGCATCATCCACCAAAATAGCATTTGGTCATGCCTGCCTTTCAAAGCTCTGCTTGATGTATATCTTCTTGAAGCTGGGTTTGGGAGCAAGCTATGTCTTGTTCCTACGCGCTGCGTAGGAATGCAGTGCAGATGCTCCGCGTCGTAGATGGTTAATGACGCAGAGTGTCAATGCTGAATTACCAGAACGTAGTCACTGGAACTTGCCGCGCTAGAAAAAAACCAGAATTCACAAGATTTATGATTTTATTTCGTTCCCACATGCCATGCGGGAACGAGATAAACTGAGTTCTTTACAGCCTCTGCATGTGGGAACAAGGAATCGTTTTATTTGACTGAGCTTGCTATACCTACTGCTCACACTCTCGTACTCTCGTTCCTACGCGCCGCGTCATGAATTTCACTGCCGTGCCAATTGTTCCCACGTTTCCAGTCCCGTGCCGCCCAGTTGTTTGGCTAAATTATCTAAGGCATTTAAAGCTTGTGCTTCACCAATTTTATTAGCGATTAAATACACTTGCGCCCATGCAGTAATGGCTTCTTGTTGTTCTTCATTTGTCCAATGAATATGTCCGATATTAAATAAAGTCGCACACATACCAGACATATCGCCGATTTCTTGTGTTATCAGCAGCGATTGTTTTAAATACCCTAACGCCGTCTCATACTCGCCTCTTGCATCGTAAATTTGAGAAATATTGTTCAAAGTCGTGCCTTCTTCACTTCGATTTCCTGCTTCTCTAAAAATCTTAAGCGATTGTTTTAAATACCCTAACGCCGTCTCATACTCGCCTCTTGCTGAGTAAATTTGAGAAATATTGTTCAAAGTTCTGCCTTCGCCGCTACGGTCGCCGATTTCTTGTTGAATCAGCAGCGATTGTTCATAGTAATCCAATGCTTTATCATAATTACCAAGATTATCAAGTGCTAAACCAGAATAACCCAAAGCTTTTGCCTTAATTTCCTGCTTATCTGACTCACGCAAGGGCGGCAACCAATCTGTTAACACGCGTTGATACATACCAACATGAATTAATTGCCCAACAATTTTATCTAAAGCAAACTGATTTGCTTTTTCTTGCAATTGTGCAAAAACAAAGGCTTCATGGCTGATAATCGCTTGAGTCAACGTTTTGCGTGAATTATCAAATACCCACAACTGATATTCAGCTGCTTTTTCCTGCAATGTCACAGGCAACGAATCTCGATTATTCAACCACTCAAAAACAATCGGCGAAATTTGATATTCGATTTCATTAGTATCAACAGGCAATTCTATTTCAACCAAAGACAATGAAATTAAACGCTGCAATAACTTTTCAGGTTCAGGTAAACCCTGTGCAATTTGCTTAATCCCTTTAATTGCCACAAATGTTTTATACACGGGCAAGTGTTCTAACAACATTCTTTCCTGCTCGGTTAAATGATTAACTACAAATTCAATGGCAGTAAAGGCTTGTAATTCTTCTGTTGCCTCATCTAATCGTTGTAATAAAGCTTCTGGTTGAATACCACCATCCCATTCCGTGGCATGATAAAATTCTAAACCTTTAAAGTTGCCGCCTAATTTTTGATACAACTCATGGATAAGCTGCTTACTCCGAAATGGTGGCTTTCTACTTTGTGCCTTATCCAACTCCTTCAAATAACGCAAAAAATCCCCGTAACTCGGACGTGCTAATACATGATGCTGTGGACTTTTCCACTCAGGCAAACACCAACGCGAAGTTAATAATAAAATTGGTTTATTTAAACGTTGCGTAACATTAATCCAAACCTGCAAATTTTCATCTTGTAACACTCCATCTTCACTCTGCACACTTTCCAAATTATCAAAAAATAACACTAATTTCTGCTGTGATTGGTTTAACAATGCTTGTAAATACAATTCGGCTTGTTCTTGTTCAGAATTACACGTATTAATAGCTGATCTTGTATCATCATCTAAATTTTTATCTAACTGCTCATGTAATTTAGCTATAAAAGTAGTCCAATCACTATCTTCAGGTCGTGCCGAATACGCCAACACCAAATAACCTTGCGCCTGTAACTTCTTCGCCAATTGCCCCGTTAAAGCCGTTTTACCCTGTCCACCCGCACCCGTAATTAAAAGCTGCTTCAACTTCCCGAAAACAAGCCTTGTCCCAACTCACGCAACTCCTTACGCCGCCCAATAAATCGCTTTGGCAAAGTAATATTCTGCAAACTCTCCACTAACATCTGCTCACTAACCCGCTGCTGTGGTTCAAAATCCCAATCAATCAACGGGCGTGCGGGCTGCAAACTGATTAAATGCGGTAAATTCCACTGTCCATTACCAACGTGCTTAATAATTTCTTCTCTTGCTTGCTGCACCGCCACTTCCACATTATCCTGATTCACCAATGCCCGACACAAATACTCTGTAAATACCGTCGCCGCCACATCCGACACCGATTCACGCATTCCAATCACATGCGGTATCCCTGCTTGCGCCAATCGCGTAGTCAAACTGGCATTCAAATCATCCGATGACATCTTGCCCGATTGACACGCCGACAACACCACACACTGCACTTTTGTTCCATAAAACAACTGCGCGATGTCTTGCCCTGAAATCTGTTCACCTAAACCATTTTCGCCTTCAAATAAAAAATACGCTTCTGCGGGATCATCACTAAACGCCTCCGCTTTAAAAACCCCATGCCCACTTAAAAACACCAAATGAAACTCATGACTACGCAAAATATCTTTCAAACTGCTAAACCGCCCATCATCCAAAATCGTCAACTGCACTTTGCCTTCATTCTCCGCATCCCCAAAGGCTTCCAACACTTTTACTTGTTCCGTTTCAATATCCAAACGCGCCGACTCTGCATCCAAATCATCAGGCTGAGAAGTAAACAATAAAACTTGCAATGCCCCTTTTGGCACTTCATTTAATTCACTCTGCTGCCATTGACGCGAAACCGTATAACGTGAATGCTTGGCTAAAAAACCCTCTTGCGGATGACACAAACACTCCCAAGGCAAAGAAAATAACGCGGGATTATCGGTGGCAATCACAATCGGTAAAATCTGCGAACCTGCGGTGTGCTTGGCTGTATTGAACTCATCATCAATTTGCAATGCCTGCCATAATCGAGAACCGACAAGTTGCAAATCCTCATCACTGACAAGATGGTCATGCACATACTTGATGCTCAATTGCTTTGATAAAGAAACAAGCTGTGGATGCTCAACAATCAACTGTGGATCAGGGCGGATAATGAAAGGCGTGGCGATGGTTTGGGACATGAGAAATATCCTTTGAGCATTATGAGAGGATTGGCGTTTTAGTTATCGTGATCTATTAAGATAGTAAAGGACTTTGTACCATGAAGACAGTAAATATCAAAATCTCTATCAATTGTTGCAATTTGACTAATATTCAGCTTTTCACCAAGAAAGATTAAATACGCATCCGCAAAATCAAATTGATAATCAAAAATTATCAGTTGTTAGGAGTGCAAGATTTATCTTGCTCGGGTCTTCAAATAAAATGACATACACACCTGCGAGCTTGACTATAATGACTTCTTAAAAGTTCAAATTATAATAATGTGAAGTCTATATCGAATCAAAGCTGATTTACTCACACCTATTTGTTTTGCAAGGTTTGTCACTTCTTGTTCCAACTGTTCATCTAATTGAAGCTAACCATTTGACTGGTCAATAAGGAGGGAAAGCTAAGTAGTTAGCCGTTTTGGTGGATGACGCTATCGCTTATCCACCCTACGCGAACTAATTGAAGCTAACCATTTGAATGGTCAATAAGAAGGGAGAGTTAAGTAATTAGCTGTTTTGGTAGATGACGCTATTGCTTATCCACCCTACGCGAACTTGGGAAATTGCACGACACTGAATTATTTGATGCTGATTTGGTGGATGACGCTATCGCTTATCCACCCTACGTGAGCTCAATATGAGAGTTTAAGAAAATAATAACGGTTGAAGCATTCTGATATTTACATCATACTGGGTAATGTTAACGTAAAAGTGCTGCCAATATCCTTGGTGCTTTCAACGGTAATATTGCCACCCATCATTTCTGCAAAACGTTTCGAAATAGTCAAGCCTAAACCTGTACCGCCATAATGACGAGTAGTTGAGGTATCTTCTTGAGTAAAAGCCTGAAATACATTATCTATCTGCTTATCACAAATACCTATCCCTGTATCCTTCACTGAGAAATATAACCACTCTGTTTCATCTTTTCGCATTGATTGTACTTCTAAGCGAATATGACCATTTCGAGTAAATTTACAAGCATTGCTTAACAAATTGAGAATAATTTGACGTATTTTAGTTAAATCCGAATACATTTTGATTGTGGCGTTGGGATAAATAATTTTAAATTTATTATGATTTTTTTCCGCCAAAGGAGCGATATTTACGTCAACTTCATCTAACAATTGAGCGACTGTAAAATCTTCTAAATGCAAAGTCATTTTACCTGCTTCAACTTTAGAGAAATCCAAAATATCATTAATCAAATCAAGCAAATGTTTGCCAGATGAATTGATTTTTGTTAGGTCTGAAGCAAACTCATCTTCTTCTAACTCCACAGCATCCTCTTGCAGCATTTCACTATAACCAATAATGGCATTCATTGGGGTGCGTAATTCATGACTCATATTAGCAATAAACTGGCTTTTAGCATGATTCGCATCCTCAGCCGCTTGTTTTGCATTTTGTAGCGCATCTGCTAGGGTTTGTAAGGTTTGATTTTGCTGTGATAATTGCTGATTTTGTGCAGCTAATTTTTGCTCATGTTCCAGTAATTTATGGTTTTTCTCAACCAGTTCATGCTGCAAACGATATAATTTTAGATGGGCATTGATACGCGCTAAAACTTCTTCTTGCTGAAAGGGTTTCGTAATGTAATCTGAAGCACCTAACTGAAACCCGCGGACTTTATCCACGGTTTCAGCCAAAGCCGTCATAAAAATAACGGGGATATCTTTTGTGTGCTCTTGTTGCTTCAAGTGTTCACAGACTTCAAAGCCACTCATACCGGGCATCATCACATCGAGCAAAATCAGTTCGGGCTTAGCTAAATTGATTTTTTTCAAAGCACTTTCGCCATTTTTAGCCATCAGTACTTTAAAACCTTCGTGGGTTAGAAATTTTAATAGTACGGTTAAATTGGCAGGAATATCATCCACAATCAGTAATGTACCTGTTGGATAGTGTTGCTCGTTATGTTGAAAGTCTGCGTTATTCATAGTCATTTGTATCATCCTAATTAACACACCTATTCACAATATGGCTGCAATATTCTAACAATATCATCATCATCAAAGCTTTTTGCAAAAATTCGGATTTCATCTAGGATTGGCGATAAATTGGGCTCATTTTTTTTGAGTGTATCTATGTAGTATAGAATTTCCATGAAGTCTCCAATTTCAGCTAATGATAATAAACGAGCAACCTGTTCTGATGTTAAATCAACACTGTGCGTTATTTTTGGTTTGACAAGTAGGTCTTCAATTGCCTCATTTGCCGTTGTATTTTCATCATATAGCCAAGTGAGCACTAAATATTTTTCAAGACAAGCAAACAGTAATTCAGCTTTGAATGGCTTGGGCAAAAAGTCTGAGCAACCTGCTTCATAGCTCGCTTCAATATGCTCACCAAATACGCTAGCAGAAATTGCGATAATTGGGATTTGTTTTGAATTAGGTTCTAAGCGCAAACGCTGAGTGGCTTCGAATCCATCCAATACAGGCATCATCAAATCCATTAGTACTAAATCAGGTTTGAACGCTCGTACTTGATCTATCGCCTCACGTCCATTTTCAGCATGTTGGATTTTAAAACCCAATGGAGCTAGTAAATTGTACACAACTAATCGATTTGCTTCTTTGTCATCTACCACTAATATACGATACAGAGAACGATCAGAAGAATTGCTAATGTATCCTTTTATGCCATCGAATTTATGTGATATTTGCGGAGATTCAATACTATGCTCAACAAAAGGGGCATAAACATTAAACCAAAAACGAGAACCTGCATCTAATTGACTTGTGACATGAACCTCACCTTGCATCATTGTAACAAGACGTTTTGTAATGGATAAGCCCAGCCCTGTACCTTGAGCACGATGCAATACACTACCTGATTGGCGGAAAGGTGAAAAAACATCATCAAGCTGGTCATTATCAATACCGCAACCTGTGTCAATCACGTCAAGCTGTAAATGTTGCGTTTCAAAATGATAGTGGATTTCTAAACTGACGTAGCCTTTCTCGGTGAATTTCACCGCATTACCTAATAAATTCATGAGTATCTGCCGCAAGCGTTTTTCATCTATGAAGACAACTTCAGGCAGTATCGTCAATGCTTTATAACGCAGCTCAATACTTTTTTGGGTTGCACGAATTCTGAACATTTCGACAATGTCATTTAAAAAGCTTTCGAGTACCACATTATTAGGGTACAACTCCATGCGTCCCGCTTCAATTTTTGACAAATCTAAAATATCGTTAATCAACGTCAGCAAATGTTCGCCGCTGCGATGAATTAAATCAACACCATCTCGTTGTCCTTGGCTTAAATTGCGTTCACGCTGCAAAATTTGGGTATAGCCTAAAATGCCATTCAATGGAGTGCGCAACTCATGGCTCATATTGGCTAGAAACACACTTTTTGACTGATTGGACGCTTCGGCTTTTTCTTTATCTAAGCGCAGTTGTTCCATATTTTTACGCTCAGTAATATCCATCACACTGCCAACAAAACTGTTAATATTACCATCTTGATCCAGCTCCAAAGCTGCACTCATAAGAACCCAACAAATCTCTCCATCAGGTCTTATTAAACGTCCTTCGGCTTTCCATGGTTGCCGATTTTCAACCGCTTGACCCCAACTGTGCAATAAGTGTTCTTTATCATCGGGGTGCAAGGCTTTAATCCAGCCTTGTTGCAAAGATTGCTCAATATTTAAACCCGAAATATCACACCAACGTGGGTTAGCGTAAGTACATTCACCTTGCTGATTAGCTTGAAAAATACCATTAGGTGATAGTTCCGTAATCACTTTTAAACGGGTTTGGCTGGCATGTAATTCTTCATTAGCGATATCGGTTTCTTCTTTGGCCTTACGTAATTTGTCATTTGAATCTCTTAAGGATGCCATGATTTGGGCATTAAGATGATGTGCAAACCAGAGTGTTAGTGCACTGATAACCGACAGAATCAGTACCAACAACCATGATTTATAAATGAAATTATTTTGAGTCTGATCAATCTTCCAAAGTAATACTTCTAAGTTTTGGATATTCTGTAACGGCAAATCTAAGCTGAATCTATATTCATTCACTTTTTGTTTTGGATCATGCTTTGACATATCATTTTGGCTTGATAGCTCAAATGTTTTGTTATAACGTAGGCCAATTCCAAAGTGTTGCGAATCATGTTGTCGAGTTGCAAATTCTTGTAAACGGGCTTCAGTCACTTCATAGCCTATCGCAACCACGGAGTTAACGCCCATTTCATAATCAAACATGACTGCAAAATGAATCACCATGAGCTTATCAGAAATCAGCATTAGTGTGGGTTGGGTCGGCGGTTCTTCCAAGGCTTGCATGACCTCTTTATGAAGTAAGTCATTGAAACCAAAAGTGTAAGGTTGGTCTATACGCACAAAAACTTTACCATCTGGACTGTAGACGCTAATCCAGTCAAATTTAAGTCCTTCGCGTAAGCCTTCATGAAAGGGGAGTAATAAGTCGAGTAATTTATCTCGATCACCCATCAATAAAGCATCAGCAACCCGCCAGTCTTGTACAAAATAATTGGCTAAGTTTTGACTTCGGTTAGCTATGTCAAGAAAATCACCACGAAATTCTGCTTGGTGGAATTCCCATTCACTTGTTTCTCTTTGATTAAATAGCTCATATTCTAGGTAGATAATAAAAGAAATACCCGCGATCAATAAGCATACTATGACAAAGGACGGCAATAGTAATTTAACGCGTAAATTTAGAGAGTTCATTAAGGAAAGCATTGAATTCAACTCAGTTAAAATACAAACTATGCTCGATTTAAAATGAAGTTTTTATGTACCTATCAGAGGCATTAGTTTATATGAAAAGGTAACAAGTTCTAATCTACTTCAGCATGTTCATATGCCAATATTTTTCGGGTTACGTCATAAAAATCATCAGGACGAATAACAAAACCTTTAATTAAGCCAATTCCCTCAAAGAGTTCAACTTTGGTTTGAGGCAGTAACTCTTCCAGCTTTTGCCTAATATTGATAGGTAAAGAAGGATGTGACGCAAACAAGACATTTGGAATCGGCGGGCTTTTCCACAGCACTTTAAAAATATCACCATAAATTCGTTGCGCCTCTTCTAAATTTTTATTAGAGGTTACACCAGCGACAATACTGTCATTTGCAAGTGCACCTGTCACATTTGGATGACTACCTAAAAATAATGTTTTACTAAAAAAAACTTCATAATCAATATGTTCATTCTTTTTGATTAAGATTGCAGGATATACAAAACCGCTTGATGATGTTTCGTTGACAAAGCCTATTGATTTGTCTTGTAAATCTTGTAGATGATTAATATCTTTATATTTTTTAAGAGTGATGACTAAACTGCGATAAGAATCAATTAATTCTGTTTTGGATTCATTCCAAGTCAACGCCGTAGCGATCATATTAATCTTGGGATTTTTATTTTTCGCTTGAATATAAGAAACTGCACCTAGCTCAGCAACATGCACTGTTCCTAAAGTAATTTTTTTAATTAAATCTTCATAACTGAATGCGCCAACAGGGACAAATTTACAGCCTGTTTGTTCAGTTAACCAATTAAGTAAAGGTAAGTATTTTTTGCGTTCTTCGTTAAATGAGATGGCTTTCTGAAAAGGCGGTATTCCAAAACGACAAACTGAAGTATCTGTTGCTTGTGCTAGAGTTGGAAAAATGATGATGCTAGAAAATAATAGGAAAATGCTAAGAACTAGATTCCGCATAACTGGGGTTGTTCTCCATAAAATGCTTGAAAATTGTAAAATAACAAAAAATTTGTAGCTTATTAAACTATTTTGTATTTCTAAAAGCTATCCAGAGTGTTGTAATAAAAATAATCTAGGTGTTTAAAGATGGTAATAAACTAGCAAAATAGTGCGGAATTTTGGAACATAAGCTTATTTTATGTTTTTATTATCGGTTCTCTATCACTAATTTTATTATAATTTATTATGATGATATAAGCTAATCAATTTTCTCAGCTCATTATTTCAAATATTTTGATATATCACACAATAAAATGAATAGGTTAAGCAAAATGAAAAGTTGATAAATCTTTATGGATATTTATTTGTGAGAAAATATTCAAAACCAATGAAAATCAGATAACACACTTCCACTAATCAATATCCATGATTGCTGTCATTGCCTATATCCAAGTTTGCTGATTAAGTCATGGATAGTCATTATCTTAGATAAATAATCGCCATCTAGTTTAGGTTTGATATCATTGCCATAACAAGGCAAACCATTAATTTTAAATAAAAATAAAAAATTCTGTTTGATGAAATCAATAAACTATATTTTTTGTTCAAAATTGGGGGAATGTGTTGTTAAAATAGCTACTGATAAATTGCCTTATGTTATGTTGGTAGTACAGGTTTAAAGAAAAAAGTCGCTTTTCAAGATTTTTATAGCACCAGTATAGACTTACTATTCATTCAGCTCTGAGCAACTTCATTTGTATTTTTACCACTTACAATGGTATATAATCTAAAAACCGCAATATTATTACCTTATAAT
>JADGDW010000104.1 GCA_016744725.1 Candidatus Albibeggiatoa sp. nov. BB20
ATCGTCTAGAGGCCTAGGACACCGCCCTTTCACGGCGGTAACAGGGGTTCGAACCCCCTTGGGGACGCCATTTATTTTTATTCCATTCTTAGCTTTATCCTTCCAAAAATTCAAGCGTATTCAAATATAGATTTTTCTCTTAAAAAGATTGAATAATCTAGTGATTTTTACTATGCTTTAATTAGTTGCAAAATACAACTATCATTGTTTTTATTAGGGAATTAGTAGGATAATCCATCCTTATTGCTAACTAAAGCTATTATTTCCTATTCCAAATAACACACTAAAAAATTCGTCTTATTCTCTGCGCGGGGTGTTTCCAATGGGTGTAGCTGAAATTGCAATCAATGAATATACTTCTTTAACTGATAAAGAATGCCATCAACGTATTGAGGCAAGTAAACAACGATTAGGCAACCGCCTAGTGATTTTGGGACATCATTATCAACGCCAATCTGTATTTGAACATGCTGATTATTCAGGTGATTCATTAAAATTATCACGTCAAGCGGCACAATCCAGTGCTGAATACATTGTGTTTTGTGGCGTACATTTTATGGCCGAAGTGGCTGATATTATGAGCCGTCCTGAACAAGTATCCATTTTGCCTGATTTGGGCGCAGGTTGTTCTATGGCTGATATGGCGAATTTGGCCGCAGTCGAGAAAGCTTGGCAAGAATTAAGTCAAATTATTGATGCTGAAAACACCATAACGCCAATGACATACATTAATTCAGCCGCTGATTTAAAAGCATTTTGTGGTCGCCATCAAGGTATTGTATGTACTTCAAGCAATGCCCCAAAAATTTTAGATTGGGCATTTGCACAGCGTGAAAAAATCTTATTTTTCCCAGATCAGCACCTTGGTCGTAACACTGGTTATGAGATGGGGATTCCATTAGATGAAATGGTGGTATGGGACTTCACTCAACCACGTGGTGGTTTGACAATAGAGCAAATTAAAAAGGCCAAAATGATTTTATGGAAAGGCTATTGCTCAGTCCATCAAGTATTTAAACCTGAACATATTGATGCTTATCGGGCTAAATATCCTGAAGGTAAAGTCATCTCACATCCTGAAAGTAGCTTTGAAGTATGTCAGAAATCGGATGATGTGGGTTCGACGGAATATATTTTAAATACGATTCGTCAATCTCCAGAAGGGATGCGCTGGCTAGTGGGCACTGAATTAAATATGGTGATACGGATTGCGGAAGAAATGAAGCCTAAAGGGGTTAATGTACACTTCATGTCGCCAACCCTGAGTATGTGTTCAACCATGTATCGAACTGATCCGCAACACTTGTTATGGACATTAGAAAATATTGAGCAAGGGTGCATTGTCAATCAAATCAAAGTTGATCCAAGCGAGGCAGAACAAGCCCGTTTAGCCTTACAACGCATGTTTGATGCTTCATAGTTTTTACATCTTCTTTTAGACTTAGAGCTTGTTTATTCAGTATATTTCACAATCTCTAAGTCGCATCATTATTTTTCTATTTGTAACTACTCAACTCATTAAGTTATCATTTTTCTGTTAAACATAAATAATTCATGTTACGCAAAATGTAAAAATCTTGAAAGAGTAGAGTGGAATAGATGAGCCTTTTGATGTTAGTTATTATTAATAAACCATCTCTCACCGTATTCCACCATCCCAAACGTATCACATATTTTGCTGGAAAACGCTATGCTATTCCACCCTACATAAACTGAAAAGTTTTTTTGTTTACGTAAAGTGAGATAGATATAGTCAATTTCGTTTTGGATGTTAGGATTGGCAGTCCTATAAAACTTTAAATATCAATTACTTTTAAAACTAAGGACTGCCAGTCCTGTATCATCTTAGAATAAAACGACGATAAAGCAAGAACAATCTTATGATTGAAATTAGCTAAAATGCAAAGCGTAGCCCAATCAGCAATAACATCGCCGCAAGCGTATTACGCAATAAACGTTCAGGCAATCGAAAATTTAACATGCTGCCAACTGCAATCCCTGGATACGCACCAACAAGCAACCCACCCAACAGCATAAAATCCACACTACCTAAAAACTGCCAATGCCCAAGACCTGCAACAGCCGCCAACGGTACAGCATGAACTAAATCCGTACCAATAATCTTACTGGTTTTCAATTCAGGATATAATAAACTCAATACAGCCGCCCCAATTGCACCCGCACCAATCGAGCTTAAGGTCACAACAACACCCAGCAACATGCCAGCACAAAATGTTACAAAATAACGCGATGATTCAGATAATCCATTTATTCCAAATATTTTACTATTCACAATCTGTTGTTTAAATATCATCAAAAATGCAGTGACAACAAGCATCAAGCCAATAATACTGGTAATAAATTCATTATAATTAGCCCCTTGGACGTGGATAAATTGCAATAATAAGCCTGTTATAATTGACATCGGCACACTGCCCAACGCAAGAAAACCCACAATATTCCAATCCACATTATGATAGCGACTATGCAACCATGCAGCTCCAGCCTTACTTAATGCGGCATACAATAAATCTGTCCCAACCGCAATAGCAGGATTAATCCCAAACCCTAAAATTAAAATAGGTGTCATCAATGCACCACCACCCACTCCCGTTAATCCCACAATAATACCTACGCCAAGCCCTGCCAGCACATGTATAAACTCCATATTAAAACCCTCGTGGCTAAAATCATTTAGCTTAGTTTGAACATTTAAAATGACGCGCCATGTTATGTTGAGCTGTCGTAATGAAAGCGTTAATATACAAAAATCATGCGTTTTTACCCAAAATTTACGCCGACCCTATTTAAAAAAGGCTGTTTGAATGCGAGTCGTTTATTCATTATTACTTTATTTACTCACACCATTGATTTTACTCAAACTTTGGTTACGTGGTAAACGTGCGCCTGCTTATCGACAACGTATTGCAGAGCGGTTTGGCTTTATTCCAAACTTAGCACATGGCGCAATTTGGATTCATGCCGTTTCCGTTGGTGAAGTGCAAGCGGCAATCCCCTTAGTTCGGCGTTTACAGCAAGATTACCCTGATGCCAATTTTTTAATCACAACGATGACTCCAACAGGCTCTGAACGTGTGACAAGCATTTTCGATGATGCCGTACAGCATGTCTATTTGCCGTATGATTATCCTGATGCAATTCAACGCTTTTTATCCAAAACTCAGCCTAAATTACTTATCTTAATGGAAACTGAATTGTGGCCAAACTTACTTGCAGGGTGCCAAAAACGCGCGATTCCCATTATTTTAGCCAATGCACGATTATCAGAAAAATCCACTAAAGGCTACGCCAAAATTGCTAAGTTTACTCGCCAAATCTTAGCCAATCTGAGCCATATTGCGGCACAAACTGAGCAAGATAAACAACAATTTATTCAACTGGGTATGGATCACAATCAGATTACTGTCACAGGTAGTATTAAGTTTGATTTGCAGCTAGCCGATAATTTAACAGAGCAGGCAAAAACATTACGGCAACAATTAGGTCTTGAGCGGCTTATTTGGATTGCAGCCAGCACTCATGATGGCGAAGAACCGATGATTTTAAATGTCTACCAAACACTAATTAACAAATTTCCGCATTTATTACTGATTTTAGTTCCTCGGCATCCCGAACGATTTGAGCTTGTAGCTCAATTATGCTTGCAACAGAATCTACATTTAGCACGGCGCAGTTTAAATCAGATGTGTGATGAAAATACCGATATTTATTTAGGTGATACGATGGGCGAATTACAAGCCTTATTTGCTGCAAGTGATATTGCTTTTATTGGTGGAAGTTTGATGCCTGTTGGCGGCCATAATTTGCTTGAACCTGCTGCAGTCGGCTTGCCTGTCATTTTCGGTCAATATATGTTTACGTTTACAGAAATCAGCCAGCAATTATTAGCGGTTGAAGCTGGAAAACAAGTACAAAATGAACAGGCCTTATTACAAGCCGTGGAATTGTATGCTGCAAATCCAAAATTACGCCAGCAAGCGGGACAAAATGGGTTAAATTATTTACAGCAAAATCGTGGGGCATTGGATGAATTGCTCAAAATTATTTCTGCTACAAATGTTTAAGCAAAGTCAAAATTTGATATTTTTAAAGATATTTAGATTAAAGTAGATTAAGGATTTTTAGGTTTTGCTAAAAGTTATCCACATCTTAAGCTTGATATTCCTCACAAAAACCCGAGAAATGGCACACTAACAAAAGAACAAAAACTGAAAAATCAGCAATTAGCTAAAGAATGAATTTATGTTGAACACAGCATTGGCGGTATGAAACGTTATCGAATTTTAATGGAGCGTATTCGCATACATACTGCCGAGTTATACGATAAAGTAGCTGCTGTTTGCGCTGGTTTATGGATTTTTAACCTAAACAACTAAATACAAATAAACGTTTGGTTTTTAAGGATGCAACAACTCTAATAAATTCGATAAACACGAAAACAAAACCGATGGCATCAACATTAAAAACTAGACATTACCCATCAACGGACGAGATATACAACTCAACTTATGGGATTTCGGCGGACAAGAAATCATGCACGCCACCCATCAATTTTTCCTCACCAAACGCAGCCTGTATATTTTAGTCCTCGACGCTCGCCAAGACGAACAACAAAGCCGTATCGTACTGGTTAAAACTGATTCAAAGCTTTGGCAGCAACTCCCCTATCATCATTGTCATCAACAAAATTGACCAACACCAATTGCAACTTAACAAACGCGGATTGCAAATAAAATACGCAGGGATTCAAGCTTTTATCGAAACCTCCTGCTGTCAAAATCAAGGTATAAATGAACTCAAACAAGCCATACAACAAGCCCTCTGTGAAATGCCACATATTCATGATTCATTACCCGCAAGCTGGTTTGATTTAAAACAACGCTTAGAAAAAGACAAGAAAGATCATATTTCTTATATAGAATACCAAAATTTATGCAAACGCCGCAAAATTAGCAATCAATCACATCAAAAAATCCTGCTTTCGTTCCTACATGACTTAGGTGTTGTGCTAAATTTTCAAGATGATAACTGTTTAAAAGACACCAATTATTCCATAGCAAAGGGGTTTTACACTGTGATGATTTAAACGAATTACTCGGCGAACGCTATCAAAACAAACAACAATTTATTATTGATATGATGGAAAAATTTGAATTATGCTTTAAAATCGAAAAAAACCAATATTTAATTCCCAATTTACTGCCCAAAGAACAACCTTATCTGGATAATTGGGATTATAAAAACAGCCTTGCATTCCAATTCCACTATGACATCCTTCCTACCAGCATCATGTCACGCTTTATCGTCAAAATGAACAACCATATCGTGGACAAAAACTATTGGTTTAGCGGCGTGATTCTCAAACACGACAACAACCAAGCACTGGTTAAATCCGATGTTGAAGACAAAAAAATCCAAATTTGGGTCACAGGCAACACCAAAGGCAAACGCAGTTTTTTACAAATCATTCGTATAAAACTCAACGATATTCACAAAAATTTACACAAAATCAATGCGCGTGAAATAGTGGTTTATCAAAAAAGATAGGATTAGAATATCAAGATTTACTTGATGTAGAAGAGATGGGAAACGGATTTTTTAATTCCTAAACTCAAAAAACATATACCACTTGCAGAATTGCTCGATGGCATTGATGAAAAAGCAGCGAGTCAACTATCTGAGAACAAAAAACAACAGAGAAATTTCGATTTACTGTGACAACGACTTTAACCGCTATTGGTTTAACTCTCACAGCAATTGGTATAGCACTTCGTGTCTTTGGGATTATTTAAATGTCTTTTTATTCTCAAAGCAGAGCTTTGCTAGCAGGCATTCCCAAAGAGACTTTGGGAACGAGAGGATAGAATTATCAAATTTAATGTTTAGAATCAGTCATCAAACAACTACAGAATCATCCTCAACCAAGTCACCTAATACCTCAAACAAAGCCTTAACCAAACGGGCAAACTCCGAAGTCATCACCATAAAATCGGCTTGCTCATCACCTTGCTCGCCTTCCTGCTCAATGTCCGAAAATCTCAGGCGTTTAATTCCAAAATTCTCATCCAATACCAAATCCAAGCGGTTATCCCAAGATAAAGCGATATACTCAACCATCTTACCCGTATTCAAATGCTCGTGTATCTCAGAAGACAACAAATCCATTTGCTTGCAAGTCACCGACTCACCCTCACTCGCGACTAATTTACACGCTTCTCCCAACACAAATGCGGTAGGCGTTTCATTATTTTTTAACCACTGCGTCATGGTCAACGAAGGCGAAACTTGAAACTGTGGTGAAACAACAGGCAAACTGCCCAAAGTCGCACGTAAAAAGCTCGATACATCTTCAGCTTTATTGCGGCTCGACATATCCACAAGTAACCAATGATTGCTCATATCCAAATACAACATCACATCCGTATTCTTAGGAAAAGCCCGTGGCAACAATGCTTGAGTCACTTGCTCTTTAATCTCATTGCGTTCTTTACGCCGCACATTACGCAACTCAGCCGCCTCAATTTCAGCCACTTTATCATTCACAAAATCCCGAATCACTGAAGCAGGTAAAATCTTCTCCTGTATCCGTAATCGCAATAAAATGCAGTTATTAGCCTCAAAAGTCAGCATCTCACTATCTTGCAATGGCGGAATCCAACCCACGGTTTTTAACTCATAATCACCACACGGACGAAATTGCTTTTGACTCAAAGCCTGATGCAAACTTTCTGCATTATGCTCAAGCGGCTTTTGTAAAGTGAACAACTGTATATTTTTAAACCATTGAATATTCATCTAATCAAACTCTATTCTGCACGTTTAACAGGCAAGGTAAAATAAAACACACTGCCACTGCCTTTTTCACTCTCAACCCCAACCTGACCACCACATCGCTCAACAATCCGCTGCACAATCGATAGTCCTAAACCATGTCCTTCCACGCGAACCTGACTGATACGAGTAAATGGCACAAACAAATGGCTTTGCTCTTCCTTGTCTAAACCATCACCATTATCCTTAACCCAAAACTTTATATTGCCATCCTCTAATTCAGTTGAACCCAATTCAACTAACGGTGGACGACCACCATATTTCAACGCATTGGTAAAATAATTCGTCCAAACTTCCTCAACCCAAGGTGCATAACCAACCGCTTGATGCCATGTTTCAGGAAGTTTCACAATTGCGCTGAATTCCTCACTCATGTGCGCCAATCGCTGCTCAACTTGCTGCACAACATCCGCCATATTAATCACTTCCATATCAACTTCTTGCTTACGTGAACTGGCTAATAATAACAATGAAGTAATAATATCAGTCATTTTATGCCCAGCTTGCTCCACTTTTTCCAGCAATTCAAAAATTTCACCATCAAGGTTAAAATCTTCTTTTAACATTTCAGTGTAATTAATAATCGCATTGATGGGATTTTTTAAATCATGGGCAACCGTGTGCGCAAAAGATTCTAATTCTTGATTCTGTTGTTGCAATTCCCCGTTTTTCACTTCCAAGGTCTTCTGCAATTGGCGTAGCATTAAGTGGCTATTAATCCGAGCTAATACTTCTTCTTGCTGAATCGGCTTTGTGACATAGTCCACCGCACCTGCATCAAACCCTTTTACTTTATCGACTGTTTCAGTCAATGCAGTCATGAAAATCACGGGAATATCTTTCGTTTCTTCACTGGCTTTCAAACGGCGGCAGGTTTCAAAACCATCCATTTTAGGCATCATGACATCAAGTAAAATTAAATCGGGTTTTGCCAACGCGACTTGATTTAACGCATCTTCACCATCACGGGCAATCCGCACTTTAAAATTACAACTTTTGAGATAGCCAAATAGAACTTTTAGGTTGGTGGGGACATCATCTACTAGCAATAAGGTACTAGTATGTTCCTGTTCGGTTGTCATTACTATTCCTCAATTTGTAATCCTTCGGTTATTACTCTCATTCTACTTGAAAATATAGTAGCTGTCGTTACAGTTCGAGTATTTTAATAAACTTGTTTAATAAACACTTTTCAGTGAAAACAGATCAAGACAGAGATAATACAATAAAAGCATCGATAGCATGATACCGCTAAATGATTTAAACACTATACATATTACATATTCAATAGAATCTTGAATTGTGCACAATTGAGAAAAAGCCTATTGAGCCGTTTTGGTGTAAAGTTTGTTTTTCATTCACTTCTTATTCTACGATATAGAGGCGAATTGGCATATTATTACCTGATTATCCATAAAATAATCAGCCAAAATTAAGAAGGCGATAAGGTAAGGGAGGAATTCTGAGAGCAACATAAACTAAACAAGGTAGTAAACGTTCAAGTTGAAACCAT
The DNA here is from genome assembly GCA_016744725.1 of Candidatus Albibeggiatoa sp. nov. BB20. Taxonomy (GTDB): domain Bacteria; phylum Pseudomonadota; class Gammaproteobacteria; order Beggiatoales; family Beggiatoaceae; genus Albibeggiatoa. The sequence continues at coordinate 8,366 of JADGDW010000104.1, forward strand.
GAGAATTAAAGACTAAGGAGTTTGTGAAATTCTCTACTTCCAGAATATCACCAATGTGCCACTATCTATACTGATTTTTGGGAAGCCTATCAATCTGTTTTACCCTCTAAACGCCATCATGCTGTTGGAAAAGAAACGGGACAAACATCGTATATTGAGAGATTTAACTGTACTATTAAACAGAGTGTTGGTCGTCTTGTCTGAAAAACCCTATCCTTTTCTAAATCTGTTGAAAATCATATTGGAGCTGCTTAGTATTTTATTCATCATTACAACCAAAAATTTCATCCCTATCCCTAAAAAACATATAGAATAAAAAAACTCAAAAAATTGTTGACACATAAAATCTAAAATGGTTAAATACGCACTTCTTTTGGCCGGATAGCTCAGTCGGTAGAGCAAAGGATTGAAAATCCTTGTGTCGGTGGTTCGATTCCACCTCCGGCCACCATTCTAAAGCTTTTCTCTTTTTTCATAAAATCGCTCTTAAAAATACCAAATCTAACTTATACATTCATTTTCTACATATTCTAATAATCTTGTCTTCGGATACCAAAATTCCCGACAATCCCCCACTAAAAATAACGATCCTGTAATTGCAATCACATCATCCTTATTTGCTTGGCTTAGCGCGTATTTTACGGCTGCGATTGGCTCGTCTATGACTGTCATCATATCTTGATTTGACACTGCCTTATTTTGTAACAACAACTGTTTTAATTCTTGAGCAGGAATTGCACTCCAAATCCCCTTGCCTGCAAATGTGGTCACAATGATTTGTTTTGCTTGTAGATTTCGAATTAATGGGAAAATATCAGTATTAAGCTCTTTACCCATTTTTAAGGCCAAAACCAACACAGTATCTTTATCCATTCGTTGCAAACGCTTGAAAAAACTATTCAACTTATCAGGATTATGTGCACCATCAAGCAGTACTATCGGGTCTGATTGAATTTGCTCCATTCGACCTGAAATGAACGCCTGCCGCAAACCTGTTTTTACAACATCCACTTCAGGTTTAGCCTGTTTGATCTGCATAAAAGTTTCATATGCCATGACTGCACAAGCGGCGTTATGAGCCTGAAACTGACCTTGTAACGATAAAGATAAATCTGAATAGTGATTTGATCGAGTGGTAATCGAAAGCTTATTTTCTTGATAGCAATATGAAAAATTTTGATTTAATAGCAATAAATTAGTTTCTACTGCATTCGCTTTAGTGCGAGCAATCGCCACTGTCGAAGCTTGAGTAAAACCACAGATTGTTGTGGTATGCGGTTTGATAATCTCGACCTTGTCTGCTGCAATCAACTCAACCGTATCACCTAAAATTTCAGTATGGTCTAAACCCGCACTAACCAGTACGGAAATCATTGAATTTAAAACATTAGTCGCATCTAATTTACCGCCCAGGCCAACCTCAATAATAGCCATATCCACTTGATGACGTTTAAACAACATCAACGCTAAAGCCAATTTAACTTCAAAATAACTCGGTAAACCTAAACCTGTTTGTGTCGCCACTTCAGAAAAGACTGGCTCAATTTGCTGGTAAATATCCAGTAATTCTGTGGTTTTCGCAGGACAACTGTTAATTTTCCAAGTTTCGTTTAAAATTTGTAAATAAGGTGATAAAAATAAGCCTGTTTTATAGCCTTGTGCTTGTAATAAACTGGCGATAAATGTTGAGGTTGAACCTTTGCCTGATGTACCACCAACATGAATAATATCAAGCTGTTCCTGTGGATTATCAAGCAGCTCTAATAATTTTCTCATACGCTCTAGTCTTAAATTCACCTCGGCTGTAAATTTAAAATCACTGATTAAGCTTTCCAGTTTCTGATTTAATTCATTATATTTTTCAATTAATTCCATGGATGAACCTTTACTCAAAAAATGCCAAATGATGATTTATTCAAACTTTTTAACCAACTGCTGAATGGTTAAGGCATAAGGTTTATTCTTTTGCAAAATAGCAGGTAATGCCTCGATAGCTTGTTGCGCTAATTTAAAATTTGCAAATTGCCCGTATACAATGCCCCATAAGGCTTTATCTGATTGATGATAGGGATGTAAATCTTTTAAGAAAGGTTCTAATTCAGCTTTTTGTAATAAACGTTCAATTTCTACATTTTTATCGCCGTAACTCTGCATCACTTGCAAAGTGTGATAGTGCATCGGGGTTTGTTCAAGCCATTGCTGGGTTGTTTCTAATTGTTTTTGAATTGAAGTGGTTGGCGTAGATGGTTGGGTTTGTGGTGGCAATTTAAAGGGTATTTCGGCACGAGGCAGTAAAAAAGCAGGCTGTTGTTGCGCTGAATTAAGATAAAAATAAGCCCCTGCACTCAATAACACGATTAACAGAAAACCAAACAAAATGTAATAAAATCGCCAGCTTTTCATTTCATAACCACTGTCTTGTATCGCCATTCGTACATGTTTTGCTGTGACAATATGTTTATTTTCAGAAAATGCAGCTAATAAGGCTTTATCAGCCAGAATATTCAATCGACGCATTAAGCCTTCGGATACTTTATATAAGCAACGCAATGCACTGTTAGAGAATACAGAAGGCCCTCGATAACCCGCTGAATGCAGACGAAATTGTAAATAGACACCAATATCTTGATACTTCAGTGCGGGCAAATATAGATGATGGGTAATCCGTTCTTTTAGCTGGCGAATATGTTCAACGCTTAAATTGACATCAAGTTCAGGCTGACCAAATAATACAATTTGTAATAATTTATCCTTGGTGGTTTCTAAATTACTCAATAAACGGATTTCCTCCAAAGTCTCCAACGGCATATTTTGCGCTTCCTCAACAAAGACCACTACTTGTTGCTGAGCCGCATGTTTTTCTAATAAAGCCATTTGTAGCTGCTGCATTACTTCTAAACGCGAACTTTGGGTATTAATCGGTAATTTCATCTCCAAACCAATGGCATGTAATATCATGTCTGGCGATAAATGGGGGTTGGCTAAATATACAATTTCGATATTATTGGATAATTTCTGTTCTAACATTCGACACAGCATTGTTTTGCCGCTGCCGACCTCTCCCACCACTTTAATCATGCCTTCGCCTTGCTGAATCGCATAAACCAATGCCTCCAACACTAAACCACGATTGCCTCCTGTATAAAACAATTGGGTGTCTGGGGTAATTTTAAATGGGGGAAAATGTAAACCAAAATGCTCGTAGTACATTACAGAATCGTTTTCGCTGAATTCAGGCAAAGTATAATAACACTAGTGGATTATTTGTATGTTATGTCAAACTAAATAATTCAAAAAATACACTTTTAAAAGCTCTCAAAAAAAGGCAAAATAGGCATTATTTAAACTATCATTCTTGTCAGCGCACTAGTTGAGTGGTAGGGTGTAAAGTTAATTTCACATAGTTGTAGGAATCTAAACTGATGCAAAAACTTGAAGCTAATCTTCCTAATATTGTTCACAATCGCTTACAAAAGCTATTTACAGATCAAGGCGGTAATGACTATATCAGTGTGAACTCAGATGAAGTTAAAGGACATGATGCACTACTCACTGATTTATTAATGTTGGGCTTAGATCAATTAATTGATACTGAAGAACAATACCCTGATGATAATTAAAGATTTTTATATTTTCAATTTATACCTATATTATTGACAGGTTTTATCTTTCTATATTTCAAATAAAATAATAAATCTCAACTTCTCTGCTCCCAAGTTTCCTTTGGGAGTGATGCTGGCGAGTTTGGCATTTAAGTTTTGTTGTTCTAACCTATTTTCCTAAACACGATTATGCTTTTATCCGTTAATTTGATTGTAACTTTGATAAAATATTGGCTGCAATAACACCACTCACAATGCCAAAAAATAACGAGGCAGTCATTAGAGGTGGGAGTAAATGAAACAAACCTTTGTGCTGGATAAATAACCAATACGCCACCCAAAATTGAGTCAAAATATGTAGCATCGCTGCCGTGACACTATAACCAATCGGGCTACACTGCCATGATTTCGGCAATTGTGCCAATAGAACTAGTGATGTTGTGCTGGCCAATGCGCCACTCAAACTTAAAATAAAAGTTGGGGTTAAAAATGTCCCAATAATCAAGCTGCCTGCAATCACCCGCAATAAATTAACCCATACCGCCATACGCCAGCCATATTGCATTAATACCACTATTGTCACCACATTAGCCAAGCCCGGTTTCACACCTGGTAAAGGGCTAGGTAAAGCACTTTCAGCAATATGAATCGTAATTGCCAATGCGGCAAACCAAGCAATTCTATGATCTTCTCGTGTGGTTTGAATCAACACTTATTTAGTCAGCTCGTGTAAAAATTGACCATATTTTAACAGGCATTGGCTAAGAATCTATAATCTTAATTTTTAGTTTGCTTAATTTACAATGACTTATCAATGGAACGCTTTTTGCCAAATAGGAAAATACCTACTAACAAAAGGATATACTGATGATACTTACCAATGGAAAAGCTTTTTTTGATAGCTACCGTTTGCATTTTGGAAAACTTCATCAAGATCAGGTTGACGGCTTAAATAATGTACTAGAAGCATTTGCAGAAGACCCATTATTAACAGAAATTCCTCACGCGGCCTATATGCTCGCCACGGTATATCATGAAACGGCACAAACTTTTCAACCAATTTATGAACGTGGTCGGCGTGACTATTTCCGTAAATATGAAGGGCGATATGGCAATAATCGTTCTGGTGATGGTTTTCGTTATCGTGGTCGTGGTTATGTGCAATTAACCTTTAGAAATAATTATTTGCGAGCAACAGAAGCACTGAATCAGTTATCAGAACGTTATCCAGAACCGATTGATCTGGTTACAGACCCTGATTTAGCATTAGACCCACAAATTGCCAGCGATATTATGTTGATTGGAATGCGTGAAGGTTGGTTTACGGGACGAAAATTAACCAGTTATCTTAATAACAGCAAAATAGACTATATCAATGCACGTAAGATTATCAATGGCTTAGACCACGCGCTGGAGATTTCAGATCATGCTGTAAAATTTGAAAATATTCTGCATATTGCGGAATTACGTGAAGACATTGACGATATGGTTGAGCCTGAATTACGCATGGCTTCGTAGCAGGGTAGGATAAATGGTAGGTATTCAGTTATCCATTAGGAATATAATCATGCACCTAATGGTTTAACATCAATTTAATATGTAAAAGCACTTGGCAGCCCCGAATGATATAACAGGACTACCAAATATTTATGATGTTATTTCACTTTAAACTCGTTAGCCAATTTCTTTGGCACAGCAACATTATTCAAAACCACGTAATCAGGCAGACCATTTTTGAAAGGAGGATAATCTTCACCCATAATCAACGGTTGCAAATATTCGCGACACGGTTCTGTAATGCCATAACCATCTTCTGTAATATATTCAGCAGGCATTTTCTTCTCAACATTCGCCACATCCGCTAAATTCGCATGACCAACTTCCCACGCATAAGGATTATTTGAAGTACGTACCACGGTTGGCATCACCGCATTTTTACCTTGCACTGCCAATTCAACAGCCGCTTTACCCATTGCATACGCTTGCTCAACATCGGTTTTAGACGCAATATGACGCGCTGCACGTTGTAAATAATCCGCTACGGCCCAGTGATATTTATAACCCAAAGCATCTTTACACATATTGGCCACTACAGGCGCACAGCCACCTAATTGTGCATGACCAAACGCATCGCGCGTACCTGCATCAGCAAGGAATTTACCTGTTTCATCTTTCACTCCTTCAGATACCACGATACAGCAATAGCCAAATTTCTTAACCGTTGCATCCACTTTGGCTAGGAATTTTTCTTTATTAAACACAATTTCTGGGAATAAAATAATGTGTGGTGCATCACCTTCTTGCTCACGTGCCAAACCACCAGCCGCTGCAATCCAACCTGCATGACGACCCATCACTTCCAATACAAAAATCTTAGTTGAAGTCTTCGCCATTGATGCCACATCAAATGCCGCCTCACGAATCGACACTGCAACATATTTCGCCACAGAGCCAAAACCGGGGCAGTTATCTGTAATCGGTAAATCATTATCTACCGTTTTAGGCACACCAATGCAAGTCATGTGATGACCTAAAGCATCGCCAATTTGTGACACTTTGTGAGATGTATCTTGAGAATCTCCACCACCATTGTAGAAAAAATAACCAATATCATGTGCTTTGAACACTTCGATTAAACGTTCATATTCCGCTTTATTTTCTTCTAAACCTTTTAATTTATAACGACAAGAGCCAAATGCACCCGATGGTGTATGACGTAATGCAGCAATGGCTTCGGCTGATTCTTGTGAGGTATCAATAAGGTCTTCTTCTAGCGCACCAATAATCCCATTGCGACCTGCGTATACTTTGCCAATTTGGTCAGGATATTGACGTGCTGTTTCAATCACACCACAAGCTGAAGCATTAATGACTGACGTGACACCACCTGATTGAGCATAAAAAGCATTCTTAGGCATATTTCCTCCAAGTTAGTGAGTTATTATTTAATAAAACAGCATAACCGATTAGTTTAATTTGTCTGTGACAAGTTTGAGTTAAGTGTACCATTATCACTAACTCTAGGGTTATAGGGTTTTTAATACTCGTCATAACTAATTATGCTATCATAAAATTAATACCACGCTTTTTGCATTGACGACTCCATAAACAAAACCAAGGGGAAATTGATGAACAGATTATTTTCAGTGACGTTTTTATTATCTTTGTTCATAACCAGTATGTCAGCTTCAGCCTCATTAAAATGTTGGACTGATATAGATGGTATTTTAAACTGCGGCAATGTTGTACCGCCACAGTATTCACAACAAGGTTACCAAGAATTCAACAAGAAAGGTATCGCTGTCAATGAAGTTGGCCGTGCCAAAACGCCAGAAGAGATTGCAGAAGAAAAACGCTTACGTAATGAGCGTGCTAAACAATATAACGAGTGTTTGGCAGATCGTGAGAAAGACAACGAGGTGTTAAATTTATTTAATACTGAAGATGGGATTGAAAATGAGCGATTGAATCGGCTTGACACATTAGATGCAACAATCGAGGTCATTCGTTCTCAAATTTCGCGTTCAGAAAAAAATCGTAATGACATGCAGCGTAACTTAGAGTCCAGTTACAACAATAAAGCGGTATCAGAGAAGGAACGTGAACGCCTACGCATGAATATTGAAAGCGTAGAAAAAAATATTATTAATTTTGAGAGAAACTTGATTGAGAAATACGAAGAAAAACAGAATGAAAATGCGAAGTTTGATACATTTTTACAACGTTATCGCCGTATTAAACGTGATGGTCGAGTTAATTGTATGATTTATGCACCTAAGAAGGAAGAAGAACAGAGTACACAACATCAGCGTTAGTGAATATAAAAAATGGCTGCAAACTTAATCGAGGGTTTGTAGCCATTTTTGGTTGCAAAACTCTCTTTCATACTTTCCTCACTTAGGTTTTGTGATATTAGGCTCAGTGTCCTCAATATTGTGAATATCATCATTTTAGGAATAAAACTATGTGTGATACATGCGGTTGCAATATAACACCAGGAAATCAACATCTCGTTGAAAATGACGGTAAACATGCGACAACAGAAGATGGAAAATCTGCAATTATTGTATTAAAAAATTTATTATCAGAAAATGACCATCAAGCAATACATAATCGGCAACACTTTGATAAACATGGTGTCTTAGCAATAAATTTAATGTCCTCCCCCGGCTCTGGCAAAACAGCACTACTAGAAACCACCATTTTAGCCCTCAAATCAGAATTTAATATTGCGGTTATCGAAGGTGATTTAGAAACTGAAAATGATGCACAACGGATTCGTAAAACAGGTGTGCCTGCGATTCAAATTGTGACAGGTACGGCTTGTCATTTGGATGCTCATTTAGTCCATAAAGCGGTTCATCAATTAGACTTAGCCAATTTAGATATTATTTTTATTGAAAATGTAGGCAATTTGGTTTGCCCTGCCAGTTTTGATTTAGGTCATCATCGCAATGTAACCTTACTTTCTGTTACGGAAGGAGATGATAAACCCGCTAAATATCCTGTGATGTTCCGTACCGCCGATGTGATGTTATTGAGCAAAATAGATTTATTACCTTATTTAGATGATTTTTCGCCTCAGCGTGCCATTCATTATATGCAACATTTAGCAAATCCTGCTCCTGTGTTGCAAGTTTCAGCCAAAACCCAACAGGGTTTAGATGCTTGGCTTGACTGGCTACGTCAAGAAATTGCGGCTGAAAAGCAAATACAAACTGAAACCCATACTGCCGCAAGCCATTCTCATCATCATCAAGCAGCGGCTTAGCAATAAAATCGAAATTTGTGGATGTGATGTTTTTCTGCTGAGCGATGCTTTAATCTAGATTATATCAATAGGAATCAGAAATTAAGGGGGGTAAGACCTTTAGATGTTCTGTTTCCCTGTTGTCTATATATTGTATGAATGTTGCCTAAAATGAGTTGTTTTCAGCTTGGGGAGGAAAGCCGTCAATTCCATCAGACACAGCAGATGGGGTTGGAATTAGATGCAAGTATTGGCGAAAAAGCACG
>JADGDW010000105.1 GCA_016744725.1 Candidatus Albibeggiatoa sp. nov. BB20
GGACAATTGTATCTATTTAAATATTTTCTTACTGTATTTTATAGTGCTTGTCCAGGTTTGTGTGCCGTTTCTAGGAAAATTTAAAATGATAGTCGGATTTGGTTTTGATTTGGTAGAATTGCCAGATAAAATTATTTTGACCGAATAAGCATTGCAAGGTCATTTGATACTATAGTCATTTTATTTTAAAGTGATACAGGGCTGGCAGTCCTAGATTTTAAAACTGATTGATATTTAAACAATAACAGGACTGCCAGTCCTAACACCCAAAACGAAATTGACTATAAAACATAGGAACACGCCGCACAAGGATACTGAATGTCTCTCAAAAGTTTAATGAGTTTTTATCAACAAAGAGTCAATGTTGCATTAGAACACTGGTTGCCTGCCAATACTATTCGCCCTAATCGTTTACATGAAGCGATGCGTTATTCTGTATTCAATGGCGGTAAGCGGGTGCGGCCATTATTGGTGTATTTTACGGGACAAGCGTTGGGCGTGTCAGTTGAACATTTAGATGCGCCCGCTTGTGCGATGGAATTTATTCACGCTTATTCCTTGGTGCATGATGATTTGCCTGCAATGGATGATGATGATTTACGACGCGGTAAACCCACTTGTCATAAAGCATTTGATGAAGCCACCGCTATTTTAGTCGGAGATGGTTTACAGACATTGGCTTTTTATACTTTGAGCCATCAGGAAAATGTATCCATCAGTGCAGAACGACGTTTGATGATGCTGGATAGTCTGGCATTTGCCAGTGGTTCGCGCGGTATGGTTGGCGGCCAGATGATTGATATTGAGGCCATGGGTAAGCAAATTAATTTAGTCGAACTGGAAAATATGCACATTCATAAAACAGGGGCGTTGATCCGTGCCAGTGTAAAATTAGGCGCATTAGCCAGTGAAGATGCGTCGGAGGATATTTTGAATAAGTTGGATCATTATGCAAAATGTATCGGTTTAGCGTTTCAAGTGAAAGATGATATTTTAGATGTGGAAGCCAGCACCGAGATATTAGGCAAAGCCCAAGGCTCTGATATGGCAAATGATAAGCCGACTTATCCTAGTTTAATCGGTTTGAAACAAGCTAAAAAAATGGCGGATGATTTACTACAAGATGCCTTAGACAGTTTACAAGGATTTGATGATAAAGCCGATCCATTACGTGACATGGCCAAATATATTGTGACTCGGGAATATTAAGCCGATTGTAAAACATCTGTCATAGTCAATTTCGGTTTGTATGTTAGGACTGGTAATCCTTTTATACTTTAAATATCAATCACTTTAAAAACTAAGAACTGCTAGCCCTGTATCACTTTAAAATAAAACGACTATAGGCAGTTATTGCTAAATCGGCTGGGCAAAGCTTTTAAAATAAGCAACATACTTAAAGTTTATCTAAGGTCAATTATTTTTTGAATAAACGGGCTTATTTCTGAAACTTCAGCTTAGGACTTCAATAAATTGAGATTATGTTGCGTAACATCAATTATCAATAGAATAAATAGAAACTTAGAGGACATATTATGAATTCAGCCGTTATGTTATTTTTTGGACTCATCGCCATTTTTGTTTTTACTATTGTTTCATTTATCAAAAAAAATCAACAGCTTCGTCAATCCCAAATTGCCCGTGAACAAGCATTTTTATCGGCAATGGTGCGAAATAAAAAAGGTTCATCTCCATCATGATTAAATTGTCTGACCCGCAATTATTTCGGCAACAAGCTTATATCAATGGTGAATGGCGCAGTGCTAGCCAGCAATTTGACGTGACTAATCCAGCAAACGCTGAACTGCTTGGCTCAGTACCTGATATGGGTCGAGTCGAAACCGAAGAGGCGATTGAAGCTGCACAACAGGCTTGGCAAGGCTGGAAAAATTTACAAGCAAAACAACGTTCAGCCATTTTACAACGCTGGTTTCATTTGATTATTGCCCATCAAGATGATTTAGCCTATTTAATGACTTTAGAGCAAGGTAAACCATTGGCGGAATCCAAAGGCGAAGTCATGTACGGTGCATCCTTTATCGAATGGTTTGCAGAAGAAGCCAAGCGGGTTTATGGTGATGTGATTCCCGCGTCTAAACCAAATCAGCAAATTGTGGTTTTAAAACAGCCTATTGGTGTGGTTGCCGCGATTACACCGTGGAATTTTCCTATTGCGATGATTACCCGTAAATGTGCACCTGCATTGGCGGTAGGTTGTCCTGTGGTAGTGAAGCCTGCGGAAAGTACACCGTTTTCAGCTTTAGCTTTGGCTGAATTAGCCGCGCGTGCAGGTTTTCCCAAAGGTGTTTTTAATGTGGTCACTTCAAATCAGCCAGCCGTTGTTGGACAAGCTTTAACTCAAAGCCCATTGGTCAGAAAATTATCATTCACAGGTTCGACGCAAACTGGCAAATTATTGATGCGTCAATGTGCAGATACAGTGAAAAAAGTTTCATTGGAATTAGGCGGCAATGCGCCCTTTATTGTATTTGATAATGCAGATTTAGACCAAGCAGTTGAAGGTGTGATGGCATCAAAATATCGTAATACAGGTCAAACGTGTGTTTGTGCTAATCGCTTACTGGTTCAAGACAGCATTTATGAGCAATTCAGTGCAAAATTGATTGCAAAAGTGAAACAACTCAAAGTGGCGCAAGGTTTAGACGCGGATGCACAGCAAGGGCCTCTAATTAACAAGGCGGCGGTCAATAAGGTTGAAAATCAGATTCAAGATGCGTTAGCGCGAGGTGCAACGCTGGCTTTAGGTGGTCAACGACATGAATTAGGTGGTACATTTTTCCAACCCACTGTTTTAACTAATGTCAGCTCAGATATGTTAATTGCACAACAAGAGACTTTTGGCCCTGTCGCACCGTTATTCCGTTTTCACACCGAACAAGAAGCCATTGAATTGGCTAATAATACGCCAGCAGGCTTAGCGGCTTATTTTTATAGTCAAAGTTTAGGTCGTGTGTGGCGCGTGTCTGAGGCATTGGAATATGGCATGGTCGGAGTCAATGAAGGGGTTATTTCAACCGAAGTCGCCCCATTTGGTGGGGTCAAAGAATCTGGGATTGGTCGAGAAGGCTCGAAATATGGTATCGATGAATACTTAGAAACCAAGTATGTTTGTATTGGTGGTTTGGGTGAATAATGTATAAAAGCATTCGATTGCTAGTTATCTTTAACTTTTTATAAATATAAAAAACAAGGTTCTTTTACAAGCTCGGCGCGTAGGAACAAGACAATAGGAAAAAATATGACACCTATTTCAATTCAATATCGCCTTACTGAATCTGAATTTATGGCAGTATGTTATGCAAATTGGACTGTACAAGGCAGTCGTCCTCAATGGGATATAATGGTTGGGGTTGTTTTTTGCGTTATAGGTTTAAGCACATTAATTGCTCATTTTTTATTAGGGCTCTTTATTATTGGATGTGGTGCGATATTATTGTCAATTGTATTAATCCGCTCCTTTTTATGGCGCAAAGCATTTCGTGACACCCCAAAATATAATGAGCCAATTTCTATTGTATTCCAACAAGATATGATCTATGTAAAAACGATACAGGGTGAATCTTATCTAAACTGGAACACTTATGCTTGGTATTTAGATACATCTCATTTTGTACTACTGTATATGACAAAAAAATATTTTTCAGTTATCCCAAAAGCTGCATTTCAAGATCAGGCGCAAATTAAAACTTTTTTAGATTTGATACAATCAAAATTAAAACCTTATTCATAATAATAAGTATGAAAAGACAGCTACATTGATAATTGAGCTTTTAGCCCACGTAGGGTGTATAAACGTAACGTCATACACCAACTACTCATGATTCAAAGGCTATTCAGCTTTATCAAGACCAAGCTGCTGCAACCAGTTTTTAACAATCGATGACCACTGTAAGTTTTGCTCAATATAACTTTGGCCATTTTGTCCTAACTGTTGTGCATATTCACGGTCTTTAATCAATTTTCTAATTGCCTCAGCTAATGCAGAAGGATCGCCCGGAGGAGTAACAATACCTGCTTGTGCGGTTTTGATTAATTCCGCGCCTTCACCTGCACCGCTGTATAACACAGGTTTGGCACAAGCCATAATCGGTAAAATCTTCGCGGGTAAGGTTTGCTCAAGTAATGGAGAATGGCGAAAAGTCGAAATACCTGCTATAGCCAAACTGTATAAACGATTAATCATTTCAGGGGCTTGCGGCTGCCAAAAGCTCATATTGTCTAAACGCATTGCAATTGCCTCAGCATGAATCCGTGACTTCTCAGAGCCTCCACCAACACATAAAAATAATATATTCTCATCTCTTAACAAACGCGCTGCTTCTAACAATGTCTCCAAACCATGCGCATAACCATGCGTCCCTGCATATAAAATAATATCTCTGTCGGTTGGTAAACCTAAATTTTTCTGCCAATTCAAATCAGGTGGCATCGGATAAAAGGCTTTAATATTAACGCCATTAGGCAAATAGAGAATTTTTTCTTTAGCCACATTTTTTTTCTGCTCTAAAATCTCACAAATGCCTTTGGCCAAAGTATTCACATAAGTGGCTTTACGATATAAAAAGCGTTCTAATTTTTCTAATATTTTGAGAAATATGCCGTCTTTTTGAAGCCCAAATGCTTTAATCGAGTCTGGCCACAAATCCGATACATTGAAAATAAATGGCACGCCCCACCATTTTGAAGCGATATAGCCTGTAATCCCTAAAAATAAAGGTGGCGATTCAACAAAAATATAATCTGGTTTTTTACTGCGATTAAGCCCTACAAATGCCATCAACATAAATGAGAGATAATTCAGTAAGCGTTTTACACCCGCCCCTGTTGCGGCATATATCCAGACTCGATGCACTGTAATCCCGTTAATTTCTTCACGCATATAATATTTTTTTCGATATTTCGGGAAAATCTTACCCGTAGGATAATTGGGCATCGCGGTAATCACTTCAACTTCATGGCCATTGGCCAGTAATTGTTGAGTCATATTAGCAAGCCGGACTTGAGCAGCTCCAATTTCAGGCTGAAAGTATTGAGTTAAGATAACAAAACGCATTTTTATGATAAGTAACAGTGATTGACGGAATCGTTCATTATAACTCAAGTGATGGGTACAACAGGTTTGAAAACAAAAAATACTGGCTGCTGAAAGCCAAAACAGCAAACTAGAAACAGTATAAATCCAGTTTAGCCCCATATTGTAGGTTAAATACTTTATACTTATTATGTTTTATAGACTCTAAACGATTTTACGTTTTCACCACTTTTCCGTAAAATAACAGTATTGATGATTGAGACTAAAAAGAAGACGTTATATGCGAGTGATTGTATTGATTTGTTTATTTTGGGCATGGGCAGCAGCACAAGCTGTTGAAATATTGCCAGTTTCTCCTTCCATTAGCGCGAAATCTTATATTTTACAAGACTTTCACAGCGAACAGATTTTATTAGAAAAAAATCCTAAGCAACGTTTAGAGCCTGCCAGCTTAACCAAGTTGATGACAGCTTATGTTGTGTTTTCTGCATTGAAAGAAGGTCATGTTAAATTAGAAGATGAAGTGCGTATCAGCAAAAAAGCATGGCAGATGAAAGGCTCGCGAATGTATTTAGAGCGTGACTCGACTGTGACGGTTGAAGATTTAATCAAAGGTATGATTATTCAATCAGGTAACGATGCGAGTATGGCATTAGCTGAATATGTTGCTGGTGATGAAGACCATTTTGTTAAATTAATGAATGAACGTGCTGAGAATCTAGGTTTAAAAGATACGAAGTACATGAATAGTACGGGTTTATCTGATAAAGAGCATTATACTACAGCTTATGATTTGGCTGTGATGGCGCGCGCCGTGATTCAAGATTTTCCTGATTATTATCGCTGGTATTCACAAAAAGAATATACGCACAATAATATTTCACAAAATAATCGTAACTTATTGTTGTGGCGTGATGACAGTGTGGATGGCATGAAAACAGGTTATACCGATAATGCGGGCTATTGCTTAATTGCGTCGGCAAAACGGGATGGAATGCGTTTAATTTCCGTGGTATTGGGCGCGAGTAATAAAAAAGAGCGTGCCACACAATCGCAAAAAATGTTGGATTATGGCTACCGATTTTTCAAAACCTATAAATTATATCCAGAAAAGCAAGCCATTAGCAGCGAGCGAATTTGGAAAGGTAGTAGTCGCAATGTGAACTTGGGTTTATCAAAGCCTTTGTATATTACGATTCCTAAAGGGCAATACGCAAACCTTAAAGCAACCTTACAAATTGATAAGCAAATCATTGCACCTGTTTATCAAAATCAGGAGTATGGTGTGTTAAAAGTGAGTTTGCAGGATAAATTGTTGCTTTCACGTTCACTGGTTGCATTGAACAGTGTTGAAGCAGGCAATGTATTGCAACAGCTTGTTGATTATCTCTGGCTGCAGTTCCAATAATGCACACGCCCTACCCTTGGCAAACACCGCAATGGCAGCAAGTCATCGGTAGTTGGCAACAGCAGCGATTAGCCCATGCCTTATTATTTGCAGGTCATGCAGGTATGGGTAAAGCTCGGTTTGCTCAAGCATTAGCTGAATTATTATTATGCGAAACCCCAACTGATGATTTTCACGCTTGTGGCCAATGCAAATCATGCTTATTGCTCAAAGCAGGTACGCATCCTGATTTAACCCATATCCAGCCCGCAGAAAAAGGTAAACAAATTGCAATTAGCCAAATTCGAGAGCTGATTGGATTCTGTGGATTGACGGCAACCTATGGGCAATATCAAGTTGTTATTCTTAATCCTGCGGAAGCTATGAACCGTAATTCAGCTAATAGTTTACTCAAATTATTAGAAGAGCCACCCAATAATACTTTACTCATATTAATTAGCCATCAGCCTATGAGTTTACTTGCCACGATTCGTAGTCGTTGCCAGCGTTTAGATTTTAATAACATAGATAAGATGCAAGCCCATTTATGGTTACAAGATCAGTTTGGTTCTGAATATGATCTTAATCTGTTGCTTAATTTAACTCATCACGCGCCATTAGCAGTGAAAGAATTAATCGATCATGCGGATATTCAAAAACGTGGTGCTTTATTTGAATCGCTAGTACAATTGCCGACGGGAAAATATGACCCAATTAGCGTTGCTGAAGAATGGTTAAAACAAGAGCCTCGTCAAATTGTGGTATGGATGTCGCTTTGGACTATGGATTTAATTCGCTATGCGATGACGCAGCAAGCACAACACATTGTGAATCAAGATAATAGCAGCGCGATACAGCACATTGCGCAACAATTTCAGCCACAGCAACTGTTTAAGCTATTAGACTTACAAACGGAAACCTATCGTTTACTCAACAGTACAGCGAATATTAAACCACAAGGCTTACTCGAATCGTTAGCGATTGCATGGGCTGAGCTTGGTATGCAACGGAGAAAATCATGAAACGTCCCGGTGGTATGAAGCGCAATATGATTACCTTGCATATTGCCAATGAACAAGAATTATATGCTTCTTATTTACCTTTTTTAATCCATGGCGGTTTGTTTATCAAAACTGATAAAAAATATCAGCTTGGCGATGAAGTATTTTTATTACTCACTTTATTACAAGAAGATAAAACCCCAGTGGCTGGAAAAGTGGTCTGGATTAATCCCAAAGGCACGGCAGGCAATCGCCCACAAGGTATTGCTGTGCATTTCGGTGAACTGGATAAAGGTAAAACCCGTAATAAAATTGAGCAGTTATTAGCCCAGTTATTACGTTCTGATAAACCAACATATACGATGTAATTTCTATAATTTCAGGGTATAGTCGTTTTATTCTAAGATGATACAAAACTGGCCGTCTTTGGTTTTAAAAGTAATTGATATTTAAAGTTTTATAGGACTGCCAATCCTAATACCCAAAACGAAATTGACTATATAGTGCTGTAAATTTTAGTGCAGGAGTGCAAAACTTGTTTTGTGAGTAGCTACTTGATATTCAGTTAGCACTACTTTTTACGGACTTTCGGTAACAATTTCATTTTAAAAGTATTTTTTAGTCTTGTGAAAGGACTAACTATCCTTAAAAAGTCTGGAGTATCAGAAACACCATTTATGGCATAGCAAATTCATCATTATTTGGCAAAATCGCAATAAAATCATTCAAGCTTGGCAAAACTGGGACTTCATCATCTGGCATTAAATTCAAACCTATGTCACGCTGTTGTTGTTGAATTTGCTGCATTTCTTTATATTTTTTCTGACTCAATAAACGCTCTGTTTCTGCATCCCGAATAATTACAGGATGTAAGAAAATCATCAAATTACGTTTAACTTTCTGGGTGGTTTTAGAACGAAATAATGCCCCTAATAATGGAATATCGCCTAAAATAGGGACTTTTTGCGAAACTTGTTGCAAATCTTCTGAAGTCAAACCGCCTAACACAATCATATTGCCATCTTCAACAATCACCGTGGTTTTAATTGTGCGTTTGTTGGTTACAATATCCGATGCCACACTACTATTACTTAAGCTAGACACTTCTTGCTCAATAGCGAGTTTTACCGAATCTCCCTCATTGATCTGTGGCTTCACTTTTAATTTAATCCCAATATCCTCACGTTGAATGGTTTGGAATGGGTTGGTTGCCCCAGACACAGCTCCTGTATTGGTGTATTGACCTGTTAAAAATGGCACATTTTGACCTACTACAATTTCAGCTTCTTGATTATCCAAGGTTAATAATGAGGGTGTTGATAACACATTCGAATTGGTATCCGCGGCCAAAGCTTTTACCAATAGCGCGAAATTAAATGCACTGCCTAAACGTCCAAGACCAAATAATGCACCATTAACCCCATCAGGCACAGCAATATTGCCACTACCTTGATTAACCCCGTAAGCACTGGCTGCTAAATCCGCAATACCAACACCAGCATTATCAAAATTAATCATGCCAATCGGTGTCACGCCACTTTCACCCGTATTATAAGTCATCCACTGCACACCCAATTCGCGCGCTCGGTCAATTGATACTTCAGCAATGATCGCTTCAACCAAAACTTGAGCACGACGAATGTCTAGTTTATCAATGACATTTTCCAAGCTACGCAATACATCAGGAGCAGCCGTAATCACTAAACTATTGGTGGTTTCATCTGCTTGAATACCAGTGCGTGTGCCGCCGCTGCTTGCTGTCGTATTGGTCTCGCCTTGCTTTTGTTCTTCTATTGTATCGCTCACCCCTTTTAAAACTTCAACCAGATTCGTCGCTTGTGCATAACGTAAATAAATCACCTTGGTGTTGCCAACGGATTTGAGCGGTGTATCTAAGTGCGTCACAATCGTACGCAGATGTAAACGGGTGGCTTTATCACCACTGATTAAAATACTGTTGGTGCGTTCATCCGCAATCACACTCGGTGCAGCAGTTGCTATTGCGGTTTTATTTACTGCTTGACGTTGGTATAACGTAGTTAAAATCCGCGAGACTTCAGGGGCTGAAGCATGTTGCAGCATAATCACTTCCACACCATCATCACTGGGTTGGTCAATCCGTTGAATTATTTTTTGTAGACGTTTTACATTGCCAGCATAGTCAGAAATAATTAAACTATTGTTCGCAGGGTAAGCCACAATGTGACCATGTTGCGGAATTAAAGGGCGTAATAATGGAACAAGTTGCGGTGCAGATATGTGTTGTACACGAATGATTTTAGTAATTAAACTATCGCCTTGAGCAGCCTGATGCTCTGATAAAACGGGCGTGTTTTGCGACTTAGCCAAATTGTCAGGCACGATCTTGACTATATGATTATTACTCTCAATTGCAGTAAAACCATGTACATTTAAGATAGATAAAAATACAGCATAAACTTGTTTTTCATCCATAGGGTGGCTTGAAATCACATTGACTTTGGCTTTGACACGCGGGTCAACAATGAATGTTTTTTGTGTCACTTCTGAAACAATATTAACCAGTTGTTGAATATCGGTATCTTTGAAATTTAAAGTGACATTTTGTGCATGGAGTGTGGGTATTGCAAATAGCAATAAACTTAAGAAAATAAAGCGGATAGTAAACATGTTAGTTTTTGATGTTGAACGACTGTGAGTGAACGCGACCATTACGCAATACGGTTAAATTTAATTGGTCAGCTTCAGATAATTGTTGTATCAAACTCAAACCTTTGAGCGGTGAATCCAATTCTACGTCATTCACGGTTGTGAGTATATCCCCAACTTGTAAATTGAACTGGCTTAACAAACTTTTATCTTTACCGACATCTAAGCGATAGCCAATTAGCTTACCTTCATCATAAGCAGGACGAATCCGAGCGAGTTGAGTCAGAGCTTCAGGGTTGGTTTTTAGCTGGCGTTGATAAGCGGCCAGTAAATTTTCAGGAGCTTGTGTATTTGGTGTATTATTTGCTGCAATTGTTTGAGAATGGATAGGCTCAGCCTCCCGCAATTTTGAACTTTCAAACTTATGATTTCTTTGTAAAACAATGTGTTTCGGCTGAATTTGATAAAGTTTAACCCCTGTTTTAATGCTGTGGTTTGTACTCATTTTTTTATTATCAACAATGATAAATGAATGATTTGGGTTGTCTGAGTAGTAAATGCCTTGTAAATTGATTTTTAATTTTGTTTCAGGTATATCATCACTTTGCAAAGGTTTGTTTGTAAAGTTATTTTGTGTTTTTTTGACTTTGGCTTGACCAAATAAGTGAGCATTAATAATTGGTTGTACGTCTAATTGAAAAATAGATTGTGAATTTGCAATAATGTTAGAGGCATTTGGGTTAGTGAATGGATTTTCTGATATTTGCGATGGCGTTGTAGAATAGATGTTTAATCCGATATATACAGAATAATAGCTGATGATTGTAACCAAACACAAGTTGATGATGACAGGAATATAATTCAATAAAAAACGCCCTATTATTTCCATAATAAATCCAATGATAAGGTTATTTAACATTATTTTTTAGATATAAAAGAAAGATTTCACACTATTAGCAAGAATAGATTACAAATTTAAACTGTTGACCGCTTGTCGCTATTATACACTAAAATTATCAATAAGTTCCTTGTGTTTACCTTTTGTTACTTTATACTTTTAGGCTAAGGTATGGTAGGAATAAATGACTTAAGCGACTAAATCGAAGGGTTAACCACGTATTTTAATTTTAAAAATTAACCAAATGGAGTTTACAATGATACGGCAATATTTACTACTTCTGCTGCTGAGTTGTTGGATGGTATCACCAAGCCATGCCGAAGAAACTTATGATTCAAGTATTTTGGACGAAATCCAGGCAAATGAAACAGCTAAAAAAGAAGCTGATATAGAAAATGCGAGTGATGAAGCACCTACGGGAAGCGGTGAATCACTTGAAAATACACAATTGGGTTCAGGTATTATTCAGGCAGATATTAAAAGAAATGAGCTTCCAGCAGGAGGTCTTAATATTACTGATGATACAGATGATCCGCTTACGCCTACTACGAATTATAATCAGGTGGATGAAACTGAAGAGCCCGTAGCAGAACAGGATACATTAGAAGAGGAAAATACGCCTAAAGAAACTATAAATCAGGCAGAAGATACGGATTCTGAAGCTGTAGAAGATGCTACAGAGGAAGATTCCAATCAAACTGTATCTAATACACCTACGGATTCAAATAGTACTAGCAGTTCTGAAACTGCGTCTGCTGATAATAATGTTAATTCAGATAATACAGCAGCTCAAATTGATGATCCTGAAACGGCTACAGATTCCACAACGAATACTGACCCCGTAGCGGATAAAACAAGTTCTGATACCTCAGCAGATGCGGATTCTCAGGCTACTGCCAATCATTCCACTAACTCAACAAATAATGCCAATAACAACACTACATCAAATACAGTAGATGTTGTGGTTAACATTCCTTCACAACCTGTCATAGCGGTTAATTCTGAGTTTGCAGACCATTGGATTGATACTCGTCCCCAAATGGCGATTATTATTGAATTAAAACAAGATAATAATGAAGATGAACGATTCTTCTATTTATACAGTGACATTAGCAATCAAGCAGGCTACAGCATTGATACAGGCAATGGCACAGTCACTTATAATGGTGATGGTACAGTCACTTATACGGCAAAAGCAGGCTTTAGTGGTACAGATACCTTCTTCTATGCCTATGATGGTTGGGATTATGGCCGTGGTGGCTATGGCCGTGGTCGCAGTACCAAGGTTAATGGTTATGGTTGGCAAGATTATGGTTATGGCAGTAACTATGGCAAAGGCTGGGGTTATGGTGCTAGTGATAATGACGTAAAGGATAAAAAACGTCGCTCTTCTAAACGTAAAAGAAAAGCCAAAGTACGGGTTAGCAAACATCTTGGTTCACCCATAGGCCCAGCTATTTGTCAAATTTATGCAGTTCATGATGAAGGAGCTAGTGACTCTCAATTTGTCAAATTCAAGGTGATTGATTTAAAAAATAATGTGACACAAAGTAGTAAAATTGGCCAAGAATACCCTGGATTTGATATTGAAGCGATTGCAATTCACCCTATTACAGCAATGTTATATGCTGCATCGCAAGACTTGTTATATCTTGTACATCCTTCAGAGGCATCTTTAAAAGTCATTGGTGAAATTGGCTATGATGAAATTACAGGTTTTGCATTCCATCCAAAAGATTCCACTTTATTTGCTTCAACCGATACAGATGATCCAGATAAACAAAAAGGCATTTTACAGGTTGACCCTGATACTGGTGCGAGCAAAATGATATTGCCTTCGAGCTATGCAATTGAAGCATTAGCATGGAATTTAGACGGAACAATTTTATATGCTGCGGAAAAAACCAAACGTCCAAATAAACATGGTGTCATGATTAGAAGTAGTAATTTGATTGCATGGTACTACGATGGAACAAAACTTTTAGGTCAAGGCTACGAAAATACAGATACGGCAACAACAAATGCTGATACTTCTACAACAACTCGTAGCACACGCAGTACTCGTTCTGATAATGACAGCAATACCACAAATGCCACCACAGAAGATACTCAAGTATTACCAGACAGTAATGTTGATTTTTTACGTTTAGGTTTAAATGTTATTGGCTCTGCAAATACGGGTAAAGACATTGAAATTAATGCAGAAACAGGTGCAGGGGGTGATTCTCCATTTACCATTTGCGAGGGTTTTGGCGAAATTAATGCCGAAGTGGAATCCTTAGAAACCCGCGCGGATGGAATGTTATTATTTTCTGTAGAAAAAGCAGGGAGTGGTAATAAAATTTATGTTTTCAATCCTCAAACTTGCAAAATTGAGGAAGCAGCCAGTTTTGGTACGCCTTATTCTGATATTGAGGCGATTGCATGGCCGATTCATTGTCAATCCAGTACCGTGCCGATTCCTAAAGGTTGGGATATTAACTTCATTGGTGGCAATGGCTCGTTTTGTATTGAAGAAGGAAAACCATTTGAAATTAAAGGTAAAGTTGAACTTGCATCAAAAGGCTTCTTAAACTTAAAAACAACGTGGGAAATTGTTGCACCAGAAAATGCTAAATGTCCCGAAATTGCTGAAGAATCAGGTTTGGCCAATCCAAATCGTTTAGTTGATTGTCCTATAAAAGCATTGGAGAATTCTCAAATGCTAACAGGTAATAGCGATTTTAGCATTACGGCATGGTGGCCAGGCTTAACTGATGCACGAGGCAATTATTATAATACGGTTGAGGTGCATTTTACTGCTGAACTATTTGATATGTTAGGTAATTCAATGGATGATTACTCACCTAATGAGCTTGATAGCGGTAGTAGTTTTGCTACTCGCAGCGTGATTGCCACAGCGGAAATTTGTAGACCACCACAGCCATTAAGTCCATCTCAATTGTTAAATGAATTTTTTATTAATGACTATGCTGTGGATTCTGATGAGTTTGAATTAGATTCAAATAGTTTAACCGTGGTTATTGAGGGTCAAACCTATTCAGGTCAAATGACGGCCAAAGTATTAGCAGCAATTGAGCAAGGTGTACCAAGCTCTAGCTTTCAAGATGAAAATGAAGACGGATTTGATGATTTGGTATTAGTTTATGCTGATGGTACGCAACATACTTTATTTGCGCTAGTTGATGATACGAACCCAGAAACAGAAAATGATACTGAAGAATTTAAATCCCTAGATGAAGATCAAAATGATGAATCTGAGGTGAAAGAAACCGAGCAAGGCTCTGAAATTGAAGGAATTAACGAGGCAAAAGAACAAGATGAGGAAACAGTTGAAGAAGATGTAGTAGATAATTCTGAAACTGATGAGGTTGATTTTGCTGAATATGCTGCTAAATTTGATAATTATCTACAACAAATTATAGCTCAAGGTGAGTATGATTTTAATACCACAGATGGCTTATTATCACTGGTATTAAATGATGTTGAGCATTTGGGTCAGTTGTCGGAATTGCCTGTAGATAAAGTTGAACCATTTGAAGGTAATATTTTATTTGGTGAATTAGATCAGGATGCACAAAACTTATCTTATTTCCCAGTAACCTTCCAAGATGGTCAAGTATTTGCATTATATTACTTAGGTGAATCAGATAATGACAAAGGAGAGTCTGACTCTAATTTAGAAGAGGACGAGTCAGATAATAAGGACTCATTTATTGAGGAATCTGATAACGACACAGATTCTAATAAGCAGCAGGCTAATTCTGAGAATGAAATGACCGATGATGAATTAGGGTTAGATGATTCAGCATCTACAATTGTAGAAGATAATAATGACATCGATGACAGTAGCAATGATGAGGAACCAGAGTCAAAAATAAAAGAAGCCGATGGCGAGGGCAGCTCTGGTGAAGATGTTGAGACTGAGTTAAAGTCAAACGATAGCTAAGAATTGTTGGGGAGGCTTAGGGTAATAATAAAAAATAAAAGCCAGATGTAATTTGGAGCTCTTCATGATTAATATTATGAAGGGCTTTTTTATTTCCTGTATAGATGAATCCCCGCAAACACCTTTTTACACCAGTGATCTAAGGCAATAATGAACATAGAATTCACTATGGCTTTAAGAGTTTAAAGCAGCTCTATATGGATTTCCATAAATTCAAAGTGACACAATAATCACCTATTCTTTAATAATTCATGTTACGAAAATGTAAAAAAGTTTGAAAGAGCAGAGTGGAATAGATGAGCCTTTGATGTTAGTTATTATCAATAAACGCTCTCTCACCGTATTCCACCATCCCAAGCATATCGCATATTTTGCTGGAAAACGCTGAGCTATTTCACCCTACATAAAATGAAAAATTCTTTTATTTACGCCTGCATAAATCATATTCAGAAAAATGGTGCAAACTGAAGCTCTGCGTGATATTGTTTTTTGCAAATCTACAATAAATAAACCATTCCACTCGCAGCATAAGCCGTTTTACGTAGGAGGATGCACCAATGACGACAAAAATTTCCACGGCTGAACAGGCAATTGCCGAAATTCCCAGTGGTGCGACTTTAGCCACTAGTGGTTTTGTTGGAGTTGGATTTCCCGAAGCCCTTGCTGTTGCGCTGGAAAAACGATTTTTACAAGAGCAGCAGCCACAAGACTTAACATTGGTTTATGCAGCAGGTCAAGGTGATGGCGGCGAACGTGGCTTAAATCATTTGGGACATCTGGGTTTGGTGAAACGGGTGATTGGTGGGCATTGGGGGCTTGTGCCGAAGCTGGGTAATTTAGCTCGGCAAAATCAAATTGAAGCCTATAATTTGCCACAAGGTGTGATTACCCATTTATATCGAGACATTGCCGCCCATAAACCGGGAACATTGACTCACGTTGGGTTGCATACTTTTGTTGATCCGCGTGAGCAAGGTGGACGTTTAAATGCTAAAACCCAAGATGATATTGTCCGCTTGATGATGATTGATGATAAAGAATATTTGTTTTATAAATCGTTCCCTATTAACGTTGCCTTTTTGCGTGGGACGACTTCGGATGAACAAGGCAATGTCAGCAGTGAATTTGAAGCCTTGCCTTTAGAATGTCTGGCGATTGCACAGGCGGTGAAAAACTCAGGCGGCTTAGTTATCGTGCAAGTTGAACGCATCACAGCACGCCATCATCTACATCCACAAATGATTAAAATCCCAGGTATTTTGGTCGATCACATCGTGGTTGCAGCACCAGAACAACATCCCCAAACTTTTGCAGAGCAATTCAATCCTGCTTATTGTGGTGAAATAACTGCTCCTCGTAGCCATTTGCCTGCTTTGGAACTGGATATACGTAAAGTGATTGGACGGCGAGCGGTGATGGAATTGCACCCTGATAGCATTGTCAATCTGGGTATTGGGATACCAGAAACCATGGCTCCTATTGCTGATGAAGAAGGTGTTTTAGAACAAATTACCATCACAATTGAACCTGGTGGCATCGGTGGAATTCCTGCTGGTGGCTTGAGTTTTGGGGCGGTGACTAATCCACAAGCAATTATTGACCAACCTGCCCAATTTGATTTTTATGATGGTGGCGGACTTGACCAAGCTTTTTTAGGCATGGCGCAATTGGATCAAAACGGTAATGTCAATGTCAGTTCTTTTGGCTCTCGTATGGCGGGTGCAGGCGGCTTTATCAACATCAGTCAAAATGCAAAATCGGTTTATTTTCTTGGTGCATTCACTTCAGGTGATGAAGAGTTTTTGATTGAGAATGGCGGTTTGACAATCTTTAAAGAAGGGGCTTATCGCAAATTGATTGAGCAGGTACAGCACCTGACATTCAACGGACAATATGGATTACAGTGTGGACAAAAAATTATGTATATCACTGAACGCGCCGTATTTCAGCTAATACCTGAAGGCTTAGAATTAATTGAAAT
>JADGDW010000258.1 GCA_016744725.1 Candidatus Albibeggiatoa sp. nov. BB20
TTGCGACGTAGGCGTGTTTGTACTTATGATGAGGCTTTTGGATTGATTTTTAAGCGGGTTAAACCTGCTTTATTTGCAGCTCAGCAACAGATTCAAAGTTTATAACCAGTCAATTGACTATAATCATTTATCAGATATATATTTTTAAAACTAAAAACCAGGTTTACACAGCAATGAGGAAAATATACCGTTTTATTGATTTATTTGCAGGGATTGGTGGTATTCGAATTGGTTTCGAAACCATTTTTCAGCAACACGCACAATTTTGCCTCTAAATTTGCTAATTTTTAAATAGTTCTTTAAAGGACTTCATCTTGTTACTTGAAAAACAAAACTTTAATTTGCTTATTAATCCGTATTTTGTATCTGAGTTTGATGCTTTGCTTGCTCATTGTGATACCTTGGATTTATTAAAAACCATTCCAGATAAAAGTATTGAATTAATTGTCAGCTCTCCGCCTTATAATTTAGGTAAATCGTATGAAAACCGTCAATGTTTTAAAACATACCTCGGTTTTCAAAAAAAGGTTATTGAGGAATGTTACAGAATACTAAAGCCAGAGGGTAATTTTTGTTGGCAAGTGGGTAATTATATTGATAAAGGTGAAGTGTTTCCGCTTGATATTTATTATTACGATATCTTTAAGTTTGATTTAAATATGAAGTTGCGTAATCGAATTGTTTGGCATTTTGGACATGGATTACATGCTTCTAAAAGGCTTTCAGGACGCTATGAAACGATACTTTGGTTTTCCAAATCTGATGATTATATTTTCAATTTAGATCCTGTACGTATCCCTTCTAAGTATCCAGGAAAACGCCATTTTAAAGGTGATAAAAAAGGGCAATTATCGGGTAATCCAAAAGGTAAAAATCCATCTGATATTTGGGAAATATTGAATGATGATTTTGATAGTTGTCTGTGGGACATTCCGAATGTTAAATCCAATCATCCTGAAAAAACCATACATCCTTGTCAATACCCTATTGAATTAGTTGAAAGGCTTATTTTATCAATGAGTAATGAACAAGGTATTGTATTTGATCCATTTATGGGTGTAGGGTCTACATTATTAGCTGCGTTGTTACATAACAGAAGAGCTATTGGAGTTGATAAGGAGAAGCAGTATTGTGATATAGCAGAATCCAGAATTAAATCATTAGTGGAAGGAAAGTTAAAAAAAAGGCAGTTGGGCAAATCTGTACATAAGCCTTCTGGCAAAATTTCACAACAACCGATGGAATGGCAAGTAGGACAACAGGAAAAATTATTATGATTATTGCAGCAGAATATTCTTTTAATAAAGGCAAAGAGGTGATTGAAAATCGATTTCCAACGTATTTGGCTGAAATTAAACAAGTGATTAGTTGTGTTGATGCGGCAAGTTGTAAGAATAAGAAAAGCAAAGAAAAAACCATGACTGATAAGATGTTGTATAGTCCTATTGAGTTAAATAATGAATTCAAAAAATATTTTCATCCGAAAGATTGGCATAATTATAAAGTGACGTGTGATTATTCTAATGAGCATTATGTTGGAGGTTATCAGCCTAAATCTGTTGGTAGAACCCCTTATAGAGACATGGATTTTGTAAAAGAAGCTGTGGGTGTTGAGGTGCAATTTGGAAAGTATGCTTTTATGGTTTATAACGTTTGCGCAAAGATGACTATTTTTGGAAAACTTGCAAATATACAAGTGGGGGTTGAGATTGTACCTATTAAGGATTTAGCAGATCAAATGTCTACAGGTGTGAGCTATTTTGAACAGTTTGTTTGGGATTTGAAAAATCGTGGGATTTCCAATATTGATTTACCCGTCTTAATTTTAGGCATCGCACCGTAATAATATAAAACAACATACAAGACAATAATTTGATATTCAAAAGGAAAAAATAAAATGGCAGCTAAAAAATCTAAAGTGCCTGATAATACGATTTGTTTAAATAAAAAAGCAGGCTATGACTTTTTCTTTTTAGAGAAATATGAAGCAGGCTTAGTATTAGAAGGTTGGGAAGTAAAAAGCTTGCGTGCGGGCAAAGCCCAATTACGAGACTCTTATGTGATTATTAAAGGTGGTGAAGCATTTTTGCTAGGCTCATTAATTACACCTTTATCGACAGCATCCACCCATATTAGTCCTGAGCAGCAACGCACTCGTAAATTATTGTTACACAAACAACAGCTAGATACATTGATTGGTGCAGTGGAACGCAAAGGCCAAACCGTCGTACCAATCAGTATGTATTGGATGAGAGGCAAAGCAAAATTACAAATTGCACTTGCGAAAGGTAAAAAAGAGTTTGATAAACGTGATACTGAGAAAAATCGTGATTGGCAGCGCGAAAAAGAACGGTTATTTAAACGCTAAGAGCAAAGGAAGGTTGGAAAACATTTAATCCTTGTTCCTAACCATTTTTGCAGTTAAACCCACCACTTTTAAGCATGGTATTTTAAAGGAGAGGTTTGTGAGAGCTTACGTGATAAGTCGTGCAGGTGATCCAGAAGTCTTGGAGCTGAGAGAAGTACCAGACCCTAAACCTAAGAAAGGCTGGGTACTTATTCAAGTTAAAGGCTTTGGCCTCAACCGAAGTGAATTATATACCCGTCAAGGATATAGTGGTAATGCTGTGTCCTTTCCTCGTATTTTAGGCATTGAATGTGTGGGAGAAGTGCTGGATGCTGGAGAAACCGACCTTGTTATTGGACAAAAAGTCGCAGCAGCAATGGGTGATATGGGTAGAAAACACGATGGCGGCTATGCTGAAATGGCGGTTTTACCTCGCAGCCATATTTATCCAGTTCATACTACTTTGGCTTGGGAACAACTGGCAGCTCTTCCAGAAACCTATTTAACCGCATGGGGCGTTGTTAATGAAACCATTGCGTTTCAACATGGCCAACAAGCTTTAATTCGTGGTGGCTCAAGTGCATTAGGCTTGGCTGCGATGAATATTTTACAAGATTTAGGTGTGCGTGTATTTGCAACCACCCGTAGCGAAGCCAAAGCAGAGAAATTAATACAAGCTGGCGTTGATGAAGTCATTTTAGATTCTGGTGCAATTGCCAGAGAGGTCAGAACAAAAACGGATGGCGGTGTTGATGGGGTGGTTGAAGTGGTTGGATTGCCAAAAACAATAAAAGATAGTTTGCTCTGTTGCCGTAAGCGTGGTGTTGTGGGAATGGTTGGCTTTTTAGGCAATGACTGGAATTACAATTTTTTCCCATGGATGCCCTCCACGGTACGTTTATCATTTTATAGCTCTGAAACGTTAGAGAAAAATTACGCAACCCCAGTATTGCAACAGATTATACAAAAGGTTGAATTAGGCACATATAAAACCAATATCGACCGCGTATTTGATTTTGAAGAATTACATGAAGCACATCAAATCATGGAAAATAATCAAGCGTCAGGCAAACTAGTAGTGATGACGGGAAACTAAACAACCACCCGCTAAAGACGGGTGGGTTAGAGGCTTGGCGGCTGAAAGCCGGGATACAGGGCGACCAAGCCCTGTTGTCATTAAAGAATTAG
>JADGDW010000106.1 GCA_016744725.1 Candidatus Albibeggiatoa sp. nov. BB20
GTCGATCACGGTAAAACCACGTTAACTGCTGCTCTAACTAAGTGTATGGCAGAAAAACATGGTGGTGAATTTAAAGCTTACGACCAAATTGATAACGCCCCTGAAGAAAGAGCGCGTGGTATCACAATCGCAACAGCACACGTTGAGTACGAATCAGAAAACCGCCATTATGCGCACGTTGACTGTCCAGGTCACGCCGATTATGTGAAAAACATGATTACAGGTGCAGCACAAATGGATGGTGCGATCTTGGTTGTATCTGCAGCAGATGGTCCAATGCCACAAACACGTGAGCACATCTTGTTAGCACGCCAAGTGGGTGTACCTTACATCGTAGTATTCATGAACAAAACTGACCAAGTTGATGACGACGAGTTATTAGAATTGGTTGAGATGGAAGTACGTGAATTATTAAGCAGCTACGAATTCCCAGGTGATGATTTACCATTAGTAATGGGTTCAGCATTGAAAGCAGTTGAAGGTGATGCTGACCACGTTCAAAAAATCTTTGATTTAGTTGCAGAGATGGATAGTTACATCCCTCAACCAGAACGTCATATAGATCAAGCTTTCTTAATGCCAATTGAAGACGTATTCTCAATTTCAGGTCGTGGTACGGTTGTAACAGGTCGTATTGAACGCGGAAAAGTGAATGTAGGCGATGAAATTGCCATTGTTGGTATTAAAGATACGACTAAAACAACGTGTACGGGCGTGGAAATGTTCCGTAAGTTGTTAGACGCAGGTGTAGCAGGTGATAACGTTGGTGTTTTATTACGTGGAACAAAACGTGAAGATGTTGAACGTGGTCAAGTATTAGCGAAACCAGGTTCAATTACACCTCATACGCACTTCGAAGCTGAAGTGTATGTATTAGGAAAAGATGAAGGTGGTCGTCATACACCATTCTTCAATGGCTATCGTCCTCAGTTTTACTTCCGTACCACCGACGTAACAGGTGCGGTAGAATTACCAGAAGGAACTGAGATGGTAATGCCGGGTGACAATATCAAAGTCACTGTAAAATTAATTGCTCCAATTGCGATGGAAGAAGGCTTGCGTTTTGCGATTCGTGAAGGCGGTCGTACCGTAGGTGCTGGAGTTGTTTCCAAAGTGATTGAATAGTAGTATAATGTTTCTTTGGATTGTGATTGATTTATTGCAGTCCAAGGAATAAAACTAAAGAGTTCTCTTTAGGCCAGTAGCTCAATTGGCAGAGCGACGGTCTCCAAAACCGTAGGTTGGGGGTTCGATTCCCTCCTGGCCTGCCACTTTTTTGTGGTTATTTTAAGCACTTAACTTATCCTCAAGGCTGATTGATTCATGTCTTTCCAGTCTCCACTGTTTAATAGTTTCTATTTATGAGCACAATTGCAGCAGAGTCAAAGACAACAGACTTTCTAAAATGGGTTGTCGCCATTGTTCTTATTACTGTAGGAATGGTGGGTTTTTACTATTTTTCTGACCAGTCATTGCTTGCACGTGTTGTTGGCTTGCTAGGCTTATCTGGAATTGCTATCTTTTTAGCATCTACCACCGCCAAAGGTCGAGAATCTCTCGTTTTTTTACGTGAAGCGCATACCGAAGTCCGTAAAGTAGTCTGGCCAACACGACAAGAAACCATTCAAACCACTGCTATTGTATTGGGTATGGTATTGTTAGTCGCTATCTTTATCTGGATGTTAGACTCAGCCCTTTTCTGGATTGTGAGCTCGTTAACAGGGCGAGGAAGTTAATATGGCTTTGTGCTGGTACGTGGTTCAAGCTTATTCTGGGTTTGAAAAAACCGTCCAACGCTCCCTTTTAGACCGCATTCAACGTAGCTCGTCTGAATTACAAGAAAAATTTGGTGAGGTTGTTGTACCCACTGAAGAAGTAGTTGAAATGCGTGATGGCAAAAAACATAGAAGTGAAGTGAAATTGCTTCCTGGCTATGTTTTAGTGCAGATGGAAATGGAAGGTGATGCGTGGCATTTAGTCAAAGAAGTGCCTAGAGTTGCAGGATTTATCGGCGGTACACAAGAAAAGCCTGTCCCTATTTCTGATAAAGAAGCTGAGTCTATTTTACAGCGGGTTCAAGAAGGCTCAGAAAAACCACGTCCTAAAGTATTATTTGAAGCTGGTGAAGTTATCCGTGTGACAGATGGACCTTTCAATGATTTCAATGGTGTGGTTGAAGAAGTCAATTACGAGAAAAACCGCTTGCGGGTAGCTGTGATGATCTTTGGTCGTTCTACCCCAGTTGAACTTGAATTTAGTCAAGTTGAAAAAGATTAATATATTACGTTAAGGACTGCTAGTCCCACGATAATTGCACTTGGGGAGCTTAATCGCGTTTGCACCCACTGGAGTTTTACATGGCAAAAAAAGTACACGCGTACATTAAATTACAAATTAAAGCAGGTCAAGCTAACCCAAGTCCTCCTGTCGGCCCAGCATTAGGTCAACACGGCTTGAATATCATGCAGTTCTGCAAAGATTTTAACGCGCAAACTCAAAACATTGAACCAGGTTTACCAACACCTGTTGTGATCACGGTTTATAGTGACAAATCTTACAGTTTTATTTTAAAAACCCCTCCTGCATCCATCTTATTGAAAAAAGCAGCGGGTGTCCCTAAAGGCAGTCCTAACCCAAATACAAATAAAATGGGAACGGTTAATCGTCAGCAATTAGAAGAGATTGCAACTACTAAAATGCCTGATTTGACTGCAGCAGATATGGACGCAGCAGTACGTACTATCGCAGGTAGTGCGCGTAGCATGGGTATCGACGTAGAGGGAGTTATCTAAAGATGGCAAAATTAACTAAACGCTTAAAAGCAATTCGGGAAAAAGTTGACTCAACTAAATTTTACCCAATTGAAGAAGCTTTTGACTTATTAAAATCTTTACCTAAAGCTAAATTTGAAGAATCTATAGACGTGAGTGTGAACTTAGGTGTTGACCCACGTAAATCTGACCAAGTGGTTCGTGGTTCTACAGTCCTACCAAATGGTACAGGTAAAACAGTTCGTGTTGCCGTGTTTACTCAAGGTGCAAACGTTGAAAAAGCCAAAGCAGCAGGTGCTGATATTGTTGGCTTAGAAGATTTAGCCGAGCAAGTTAAAGCAGGTAATCTGAATTTTGATGTTGTGATTGCATCACCTGATTGCATGCGTGTTGTTGGTCAATTAGGTCAAATCTTAGGCCCTCGTGGTTTAATGCCTAACCCTAAAGTAGGCACAGTTTCTCCAAATGTTGAAGAAGCAGTGCGTAATGCAAAAGCAGGCCAAGTACGTTATCGTACTGATAAAGCAGGTATTATTCATTGCTCTATTGGCAAAACGAATTTTGAAGGTCAAGCTTTACTTGAAAACTTGCAAGCATTGTTGGCCGATTTAAACAAAGCAAAGCCAAGTTCTGCAAAAGGGGTGTTTATGAAAAAAATTAGCATCTCTAGCACAATGGGACCTGGTATTGCGGTTGAGAAATCGACTTTAGGTTTATAAGTTCAGTCTAGGAGTGCAAAATTTATTCTGCATGAATACGTTTTGTACTCCTAAATATTGAGTTCTGTAAAAATAATTCTTGGGCTGCTGAGTGCAGTTAGTGTTCAGCAGCCGTCCAAGACCGTAGGTGCTTTCTTAGGAAAGCTTAATACCCTACGTAGACGGCAAGGTGGTAAGCTTCTGAGTTATAGAGGTTTATCTTTGCTGTAACATAAGACAAGAGGAAATCGAGTTTACTTGAAATCCTCTTACTGACCTCAGGAGAAGTACATGGCACTTCGCTTAGAAGACAAAAAAGCCATCGTTTCCGAAGTTGCAGAAGTTGCTGCCAACGCACACTCAGCGGTTATTGCTGAATATCGCGGTTTAACCGTATCAGAAATGACAGAGTTGCGTAAACAAGCGCGCGAGTCTGGGGTATATGTTCGCGTTGTTAAAAATACACTGACAAAAATTGCAGTTAAAGACACTGAGTTTGAGTGTATGCAAGAAGCTTTAATTGGACCATTAGTACTTGCGTTTTCACAAGAAGGTCCTAGTTCTGCGGCTCGATTAATTAAAGATTTTGCTAAAGACCACAAAAATTTAGTTGTTAAAAATGTGGCTTTAGGCGGAAAATTACTCGATGCCAAAGACCTTGATGCGATTGCACAATTACCTACTCGTGATGAAGCAATTGCAAGCTTAATGTCAGTAATGAAAGCAACTATTACGCAATTTGTTCGTACATTGGCAGAACCACACGCGAAATTTGTTCGTACCGTGGCTGCAGTTGGCGAGCAGAAGAAAGAAAACGAAGGCGCGTAGTTTTAACACTTTATTTAAGGAGCTTTACCCATGGCAATTACCCAAGAAGAAATGCTAGAAGCCATCTCAAACATGACTGTGATGGAAGTTGTTGAATTAACTAAAGCAATGGAAGACAAATTTGGTGTTTCTGCTGCTGCAGCTGCGATGCCTATGATGATGGCTGGTGCTGGTGGTGGTGAAGCAACTGCTGCTGAAGAACAAACTGAATTCACAGTATCATTAACTAGCTTTGGTGAGAAGAAAGTTGGTGTAATTAAAGTGATTCGTGGCATTACAGGCTTAGGCTTAAAAGAAGCGAAAGAACTTGTTGAAGGTGCTCCTTCTGCAGTTAAAGAAGGCATTTCTAAAGACGAAGCTGAAAAAGTTAAGAAAGATATTGAAGAAGCAGGCGGTTCTGCTGAAATTAAGTAATTGTTATTTATTTGTAATAATAACATTATCTTAATGAATTGGCTGGTAAGCTTTAGGCTTGCTGGCCTTTTTCTGCTTACAAAATAACCCATTCTATTTAATATTAAATAATTTTCATTATATAAAAAAACCAACCCAATGTTATTACTAAATAAAGCGGACTATAATGCGTAATTTAAAGGGTTTTTCCTATTTTCCAAATAATTGGCACACATTTAGATACTTACACTATTCTAACAAATGCAGACAAAGTTTACAAAACTGATAGCTGCATAGGCGAAAATTAACGCCATTGCCGTCTTTATATTGAAGATTGCACGCTCCTTACCATAGGAGTAAATAGTTTTTAAAGATTTCTGCTTGCTCATTAAGTCATTGTTGCAACAGTCAAATTCTGTTTTAAAACGGAGTTCCCATGACATATTCTTTTGCTGAGAAAAAACGCTTGCGTAAAAGCTTTGGTAAACGTCCCGGTGTATTGGACGTACCTTATCTGCTCGCCACGCAAGTTAATTCTTACCGTGATTTTTTACAACAAAATAAAGACCCCGAACAGCGTCGAGACATTGGTTTGCACGCTGCATTCACCTCTGTATTCCCCATTGAAAGTTATTCAGGCAATGCCGTTTTAGAATATGTCAGCTATCGATTAGGTAAGCCTGCGTTTACGGTTAAAGAATGTCAAGTACGAGGCATGACCTATGCGGCTTCGTTACGAGTACGTGTGCGCTTGGTGATTTACGATAAAGAAAGTAAAGCCGATGCCAAAACTGTTAAAGACATCCGTGAACAAGAAGTTTACATGGGTGAACTACCTTTAATGACCGACACTGGCACATTTGTCATCAATGGTACAGAACGGGTGATTGTATCGCAATTACACCGCTCTCCAGGGGTTTTCTTTGACCATGATAAGGGTAAAAGTCACTCCTCTGGTAAATTGCTTTACGCTGCACGGGTGATTCCTTACCGTGGTTCTTGGTTAGATTTTGAGTTTGACCACAAAGATTGCGTATTTGTACGGATTGATAGACGACGTAAATTACCTGCAACTATCTTGTTACGTGCTTTAGGTTTTGATAACGTCCAAATGTTAGATTTATTCTTTGAAAAGAATACCTTTAGCTATAAAAGCGGTGAATTCTACCTTGATTTAGTTCCTGAGCGTTTCCGTGGTGATTTGGCCAGCTTTGATATTAAAGGCAAAGGTGGTGAAGTTGTGGTGGAAACAGGACGACGGATTACTGCACGCCATATCAAAACTTTAGCCGCTAGCAACATTGAAAAGCTGTCTGTACCACAAGATTACATCATCGGCAAAGTGTTAGCACATGATGTTAAAGCAGCAATGTTATCAGAAGATAAATTCTTAGCTATGGCTAACGATGAAATTACTGAAGATTTGTTAGAATTATTTATTGAAAATGGTATTAATGAATTTGAAACATTATATACCAATGATTTAGATCGTGGCCCTTATGTGTCTGATACCTTACGTATTGACCCCACCACTAGCAAAACTGAAGCGCATATTGAAATTTACCGCATGATGCGCCCCGGTGAACCGCCAACAGCAGACGCGGCTGAATTGTTATTTGGCAACTTATTCTTTAGTTCTGATCGTTATGATTTATCGGCTGTAGGTCGGATGAAATTTAACCGTCGGGTAGGACGTGAAGAAGTCACAGGTGAAGGTATATTATCAACAGATGATATTTTAGCGGTACTCAAAACCTTAATTGATATTCGTGACGGCAATGGTGAAGTGGATGATATTGACCATTTAGGTAATCGTCGAATTCGTAGCGTAGGTGAAATGGCTGAGAACCAATTCCGCATTGGTTTAGTGCGTGTAGAACGTGCAGTCAAAGAGCGTTTAAGCCTTGCTGAATCTGAAAATATTACCCCACAAGAATTAATCAATGCGAAGCCTGTTTCAGCGGCTGTGCGTGAGTTCTTTGGTTCAAGCCAATTGTCACAATTTATGGATCAAAATAATCCATTATCTGAAGTGACACATAAACGCCGTGTTTCAGCTTTAGGCCCAGGTGGCTTAACCCGTGAACGTGCAGGCTTTGAGGTACGTGACGTACATCCAACTCACTATGGTCGCGTATGTCCAATTGAAACACCTGAGGGGCCAAACATTGGTTTGATTAACTCCTTAGCGGTTTATTCACGTACTAATGAATATGGCTTTTTAGAAACGCCTTATCGTCGAGTTGAAAATGGCAAAGTGACCGTTCAAGTGGACTATTTATCCGCGATTGAAGAAGGTCAATATGTTATTGCACAGGCAAATGCAAACTTGGATAAAGATGGCAATCTCGTTGATGAATTGATTAACGCGCGGCATCGTAATGAATCCAGCTTGCACCGTAGCGAAACCATTAATTATATGGACGTATCGCCGAAACAGATTGTATCAGTCGCGGCCTCAATGATTCCATTCTTAGAACACGATGATGCTAACCGTGCTTTGATGGGTTCAAACATGCAACGTCAGGCTGTGCCTACAATTCGTGCTGAAAAACCACTGGTTGGTACAGGCATGGAACGTGCAGTAGCAGTGGATTCTGGTGTGGCTGTAACAGCTCGCCGTGGTGGTGTCGTTGATTCAGTGGATGCAGCACGGATTGTTATTCGGGTCAATGATGATGAAACCCAAGATGAGACTGGTGTTGATATTTATAACCTGACTAAATATGTGCGTTCGAATCAAAACACATGTATTAATCAACGCCCATTAGTACAGACAGGTGACATCGTAGCGAAAGGCGACGTATTAGCTGATGGCCCTTCAACCGATATGGGTGAATTGGCTTTAGGTCAAAACATGTTAGTCGCGTTCATGCCTTGGAATGGTTACAACTTTGAGGATTCAATCTTAATTTCAGAACGTGTAGTACAAGAAGACCGTTTCACATCGATTCACATCGTTGAAATGAGTTGTATGGCACGGGATACTAAGTTAGGCCCTGAAGAAATTACCTCAGATATCCCAAATGTGAGTGAAGCTGCTCTAAGCAAATTAGACGAGTCAGGGATTGTTTACATTGGTGCGGAAGTTAAACCAGGTGATATTTTAGTTGGCAAGGTTACGCCAAAAGGTGAAACCCAGCTTACACCAGAAGAAAAACTACTACGTGCGATTTTCGGTGAAAAAGCGTCTGATGTAAAAGATACCTCATTACGCGTGTCTTCAGGTACATTTGGTACAGTAATTGACGTACAAGTATTTACCCGTGATAGTGTAGAAAAAGACAAGCGTGCTAAAGAAATCGATGCCAGTGAATTAACGGATTATCGTAAAGATTTACATGATCGCTATCGGATTTTAGAAGATGATACATTCAGTCGTTTAGAAAAACAGATTGTGGGTAAAACTGCACTCAGTGGCCCAAGAGGTTTACGCGCTAATGACACGGTAACTAAAGACTACTTAGAGACTTTAAGCCGTGAACAATGGTTCGAAATCAACTTGCAAGAGTTAGAAATCAACGACCAATTAGAAAAAGCCCGTGACCGTTTACAGGGTGAACGTAAGTTGACTGATGAAATGTATCAAGAAAAAGTCAACAAAGTAAAATCTGGTGATGATTTAGCACCAGGTGTACTGAAAATGGTTAAAGTGTATTTGGCAGTTAAACGTCGGATTCAACCGGGTGATAAAATGGCAGGTCGTCATGGTAACAAGGGTGTTGTATCCATGATTGTGCCAATTGAAGACATGCCATATACCGCTGATGGTAATCCAGTTGACATCGTATTGAACCCATTGGGTGTACCGTCACGGATGAACATCGGACAGGTGTTAGAAACCCATTTAGGTTGGGCTGCAAAAGGTGCTGGTAAACGCATTGGCGAAATGTTAGATGCACGACGTAAAGTGGAAGAGATTCGCGAATTCTTAGACAAAATCTACAATAAAATTGGTGGTCAGAAAGAAGATTTAAGTCAGTTTTCTGATGATGAATTGATAGCGATGGCGAAGAATTTACGTGGTGGTGTCCCGACTGCAACTCCTGTCTTTGATGGTGCAAGTGAGCAAGAAATTCGTAACTTGTTAGAATTGGCGGGCTTATCAACCACAGGTCAAACTCAATTATACGACGGTCGTACAGGTGAAGCATTTGAACGTCATGTCACTATTGGTTACATGTATATGCTGAAATTAAATCACTTGGTTGATGACAAAATGCATGCACGTTCTACTGGCCCTTATAGTTTAGTTACGCAACAACCGTTAGGTGGTAAAGCGCAATTCGGTGGTCAGCGGTTTGGTGAAATGGAGGTATGGGCGTTAGAAGCTTATGGCGCGGCTTATACCTTGCAAGAAATGCTCACCGTGAAATCAGATGATGTGAATGGCCGTACTAAGATGTATAAAAACATCGTGGATGGCGATCATCGGATGGAAGCGGGTATGCCTGAATCCTTCAACGTATTGGTTAAGGAGATTCGTTCTCTGGGTATTGATATTGAGTTGGAACAAGTTGGATCTTAACTCTCTCGAATCAGGATTGCTAATCCTTTAAGGATTATGCTCGTTCCCAAGTTCTACTTGGGAATGCCTGCCTACAAAGCTCTGCTTTGCGAGTAAGATAAGTCTGATTGATAGAATAAAACTTGATTAAGAGTGAGAGCCAGTGGCACAAAAATTGGCCTCAACTCAAACATCGCTAATCAAAAAACTTTTGGTGGCACACTATGAAAGATTTGCTAAGCCTACTAAACAGCCAAGGACAGGTTGAGGAGTTTGACCGTATATGTATTGGTCTGGCC
Organism: Candidatus Albibeggiatoa sp. nov. BB20; assembly: GCA_016744725.1. GTDB lineage: Bacteria > Pseudomonadota > Gammaproteobacteria > Beggiatoales > Beggiatoaceae > Albibeggiatoa. The sequence goes on from JADGDW010000106.1 coordinate 9,497, forward strand.
TCTCCTGAAAAAATCCGTTCGTGGTCGTTTGGCGAAGTTAAAAAGCCTGAAACAATTAATTACAGAACCTTTAAACCTGAAAGAGATGGACTATTTTGCGCCAAAATTTTCGGGCCTATCAAAGATTATGAATGCTTATGTGGTAAATACAAACGCTTAAAACATCGCGGCGTAGTATGTGAAAAATGTGGCGTTGAAGTCACACAAGCTAAAGTGCGTCGTGAACGCATGGGGCATATTGAGCTGGCCAGCCCTGTGGCACATATTTGGTACTTGAAATCCTTACCTTCACGTATGGGTTTATTGCTTGATATTACTTTGCGCGATATTGAACGGGTATTGTATTTCGAAGCCTATGTAGTAATTGACCCCGGTTTAACCATTATGGAACGTGGTCAATTACTGTCTGAAAATGAATATTTAGAAGCAGTGGAAGAATACGGCGATGATTTCGATGCGCGTATGGGTGCTGAAGCTGTTTACGAGTTATTCCGTACTATTGATCTACCAAGTGAGGTCACTCGATTACGTGAAGAAATCGCTAACACAACGTCTGATACTAAAATCAAGAAATTTTCTAAACGCTTAAAATTATTAGAATCTTTCTTACATTCTGGCAACCGCCCTGAATGGATGATTTTAAAAGTATTACCTGTACTTCCACCTGAATTACGTCCTTTAGTCCCATTGGATGGCGGTCGTTTTGCGACTTCTGACTTAAACGATTTATATCGTCGGGTGATTAACCGTAATAACCGTTTGAAACGTCTGTTAGATTTGAACGCGCCAGACATTATCGTGCGTAACGAAAAACGCATGTTGCAAGAATCTGTTGACGCATTATTAGACAATGGTCGTCGTGGTCGTGCGATTACGGGTTCTAATAAATTACCTTTGAAATCGTTAGCCGATATGATTAAAGGTAAACAAGGCCGTTTCCGTCAAAACTTATTAGGGAAACGGGTAGATTACTCAGGTCGTTCCGTGATTGTGGTTGGACCTACCTTGCGTTTGCATCAATGTGGTTTGCCGAAAAAAATGGCGTTGGAATTATTTAAACCATTCATTTTCAGTAAATTAGAATTGCGCGGTTTAGCCACCACGATTAAAGCCGCTAAGAAAATGGTCGAACGCGAAGGCCCTGAAGTCTGGGACGTATTAGAAGAAGTGATTCGCGAACATCCTGTGATGTTGAACCGTGCTCCAACCTTACATAGATTAGGCATTCAAGCCTTTGAACCTGTGTTAATTGAAGGTAAAGCGATCCAATTGCATCCATTGGTTTGTACCGCGTTTAACGCTGACTTTGACGGTGACCAAATGGCGGTTCACGTCCCATTATCAATTGAAGCACAGCTAGAAGCCCGTGCATTGATGATGTCGACTAACAACATTTTATCACCTGCCAACGGTGAACCTATTATCGTACCATCGCAAGATGTGGTATTAGGTCTGTACTTTATGACCCGTGAAGAAGTGGGTGCTAAAGGAGAGGGGATTATTTTTGCCGACACTAAAGAAGTGCATCGTGCTTATGAAACCCGTGAAGTCAGCTTGAATGCGAAAGTTAAAATTCGTTTACCACAAGCCACACATGATGAACGTGGCCGCCCAATTCGTGATGAAGATGGCAAAATCATTTTAAATGACCAAATCATTGCCACAACCGTGGGGCGTGCATTGTTATTTGATATTTTACCGATTGGTTTCCCATTTGACTTAGCCAACCGTGATTTAACCAAGAAAAATATCTCTAAATTAATTAATGCGTGTTACCGTCGTTTAGGTTTAAAAGACACGGTGATTTTTGCAGATCGCTTGATGTATACGGGTTTTTCTTATGCGACTCGCTCTGGTATTTCAATTGGTATCGAAGACATGAATATCCCAGAGTCCAAACCTGAAATTATTGGTTCTGCAGATAATCAAGTTAAAGAAATTCAAGAACAATACAGCTCAGGCTTGATTACCAACGGCGAACGTTATAACAAGGTCATTGATATTTGGTCACACACCAATGACAAATTAGCCAAAGCAATGATGGAAAAATTAGGTAAAGCGGAACTAGACGGACGTTTCACTAATTTATTAGCTCAACGTGAATCCAGCTTAAAACAAGTTGAAGTAGAACGTCGTGAAGGCAAATTGACTGAAGAGCAACACAAACAAGCAGTCACTGAAATTGAAGCCAATTATCATGCAAAAATCAAAATTGCTGATGATCCAAATGTAGAGTTAAAACCTGAAGATAAAGTCGAAGTCGCTTCATTTAACTCAATCTATATGATGGCGGATTCAGGCGCACGGGGTTCAGCAGCACAGATTCGGCAGCTTGCAGGTATGCGGGGCTTGATGGCAAAACCAGATGGCTCAATCATTGAAACGCCAATTACGGCGAACTTCCGTGAAGGTTTGGACGTATTACAATACTTTATTTCAACCCATGGTGCGCGGAAAGGTTTGGCGGATACCGCATTAAAAACAGCGAACTCAGGTTATTTAACCCGTCGTTTGGTTGACGTGGCACAAGACGTAGTGGTATTTGAAACTGATTGTGGTACGGATAAAGGTTTAGAAATGACTGCCTTAATTGAAGGTGGCGAAGTGGTTGAAGCCTTGCGTGATCGTGTATTAGGTCGAGTGGCTGCCATGGATGTGATTGTCCAATTACCAGAACAAAAACAGCCTTATACTGTGGTTTCCGCTGGCACATTGCTTGATGAATTCTGGGTTGATGAATTAGATAAATATGGTGTTGACCGGATGCGAGTCCGTTCGGCTATTACGTGTCAATCTCGTCATGGTATTTGTGGTAAATGTTATGGTCGTGATTTAGGCCGTGGACATTTAGTCAACATCGGTGAATCAGTTGGGGTTATTGCAGCACAATCCATTGGTGAACCGGGTACACAGTTAACTATGCGGACGTTCCATATTGGTGGTGCAGCATCGAAAGCGGCGGCAATCAGCAATATTCAGATTAAGACCAAAGGTACGGTCAAGTTGCACAATATTAAAGTATTGGAGCAACGCGGTGAACAAACTCAATTTATCGCTGTCTCACGTTCAGGTGAATTGAGTATTCATGATGATTTTGGTCGTGAGAAAGAGCGTTATAAGATTCCTTATGGTGCGGTACTCAGTATTGCTGATGGCGATACAGTTGAAGTGGGTCAAACCTTGGCTACATGGGATCCACATACCCATCCGATTATTACAGAGGTAGAAGGTCAAATTGAATTCACCGACGTAAGTGAAGGCGTTACCGTAAACCGTCACACAGATGAATTCACGGGCTTAAGCAGTATTGAGGTGATCGATCCGAAGCAACGTCCATCGAATGCTAAAGATATGCGCCCAATGGTTAAATTGGTCACAGAAGCGGGTGACGATGTGTATTTTGCGGGCACGAATACTCCAGCGGCTTATTACTTACCACCGAAAGCAATTATTACCGTTGAGCAAAATGTAACTGTCTCAGTTGGTGAAGTTATCGCACGTTTACCTCAAGAGTCTTCAAAAACCCGTGATATTACAGGTGGTTTACCACGAGTTGCAGATTTATTTGAAGCACGTTTACCGAAAGAACCTGCAATTCTTGCTGAGCGTAGTGGTACAGTAAGTTTTGGTAAAGACACTAAAACTAAGCAACGTTTAGTGATTACGGGTGATGATGGCGATGCAATAGAAATTGCGATTCCAAAATGGCGACACATTAATGTGTTTGAAGGTGAGCATGTAGAACGCGGTGAAACTGTGGTTGACGGTGCACCAAATCCACATGATATTTTACGTTTGTTAGGCGTGAGTAATTTAGCTAACTATATTGTGAACGAAGTGCAAGAAGTTTATCGTTTGCAAGGGGTTAAAATCAACGACAAGCATATTGAAGTCATTGTGCGTCAAATGTTGCGTAAAGTGAATATCATGGATCCAGGTGAAACGCGCTTATTGCCGGGTGAACAAGTGGAGCGTTATCGTTTATCTGAAGAGAACGAACACGCAGAAGCTGATAACAAAGTGCCCGCAACATGGGAACATGTCTTGTTAGGTATTACCAAAGCATCATTAGCAACTGAATCCTTTATTTCAGCCGCATCGTTCCAAGAAACTACACGGGTATTAACCGAAGCTTCTGTGAATGGTAAATGTGATGAATTACGCGGCTTGAAAGAAAACGTGATTGTGGGTCGTTTGATTCCTGCAGGTACAGGCTTAGCATATCATCAAGATCGTCGTAGTCAGTATGGTATTGCTGCAACTGAAGGTGCTGCAGCTGATGCTGCGGCGGCAGCCGCTGCGGCGGCTTTAGTTGAGGAAGAAGCAACCTCATCAGAGGAAAATGCTGAAGGAATGTAATTTTTAGCCTTCATTTCTCGGTTTTGAAAAACCTGTCAAGTCGTAAAGATTTGGCAGGTTTTTTTATTTGGGTGCGCTAAGTTTTCTAACAATTTATAAGAAAATCACTTATTGTTTAGAAATCACCCATCCTTCCATAATATATCGTATATAGTCAATTCTACCTTGAGTGTGAGGACTGGCAGTCCTGAAATACTTTAAATATCAAATAGATTTAAAATCTAGGACTGCCAGTCCGTATCATCTTAAAATAAAATGACTATAGTGTAAAAGCTAAGCAATAAAACCTAAACACATATACAGACTATTTATTATCATGCCTTCTATTTTACAAGTCGCTGTGCCTATTGCACTTTATACTGATTTTGACTATTTGTTACCAGCTAATATTTCACCTGATAGAGTACAAATAGGAGTTAGAGTTAAAGTCCCTTTTGGCGGATCACGAAAATTAGTAGGCATTGTTGTTGGCATTAAAGATAAAACAGATGTACCCGCTTCTAAACTTAAATTTATCACCTCACTACTTGATTATAATCCATTGATTCCACTTGAATTATTTCAATTAATCCAATGGGCGATCCGTTATTACCATTACCCGCTAGGTATGACGTTTGATGTTGCATTGCCTAGCTTATTAATGCAGGGAAAAAATACCCCGCTTGAAGCAGTGACTGTCTGGCGATTGACTGAAACTGAGCCAAGCTCTCAGCACAAATTAACTAAGAAACAACAACAGCTTATACAATTATTACAGCAATATCCTCAAGGCATTGCAAAATCAGCACTTGAAGAACAATTTAAAAATACAAGCTGTACATTACAGGCTTTGGAGAAAAAAGGCTTAATTATTCAGGAAGAAACGGGGCAATATACATCAGAACCACAACACTTAACTTTAAACTCATTCCAACAACAAGCGGTTGAGCAAGTATGTGAAAATTTAAACCAATTCTATCCCTGTTTACTTGATGGTGTTACAGGTAGCGGTAAAACAGAAGTCTATTTGCAAATTATTCAACAAGTTATTAAACAAAATAAACAAACCTTATTACTGATTCCTGAAATCAATTTAACGCCTCAAACTGTTGCAAGATTTAGACAACGTTATCAAGTACCTATCGCAGTTATTCATTCAAAACTTTCAGCTAAAGAACGGTTGCAAACTTGGCTTCAAGCCCGTGATGGCAAGATTTCAATTATCATTGGGACACGATCAGCAATCTGGACTCCTTTCCTGCAATTGGGCGTTATCATTGTTGATGAAGAACATGACCACTCCTATAAACAACAAGATTCTTTACGTTATTCTGCTCGGGATATGGCTGTAGTTAGGGCGCAAAAGCTTAATATTCCCGTTATTTTAGGCAGTGCAACACCTAGCTTAGAATCTTTATATAATGCAAAACAAGGGCGTTATCAGCATCTTGCTTTACCCGAACGTGCAGGGGCAGCGGTTCATCCAAAATTTAAAATTATTAATATGCAACATCAGCAAGCTAATTATCCCATTTCTCAAGTTTTACAAAATAATATTCAAGCTTGTTTAGAACAACAGCAACAAGTTCTATTATTTATTAATCGCCGAGGTTATGCACCGATTTTGCGATGTCCAAAGTGTGAATGGACAGCTCAGTGTCGTCATTGTGAAATCAACATGACTTACCATAAAGTGACGCAGAAATTACATTGTCACCATTGCAATACACAACATCCTGTCGATTTAATATGTCCACAATGTCAGCACCCTGAGTTGCAACATAAGGGTCAAGGCACGGAACGAGTTGAAGAAATTTTACAAAATTATTTTCCTGATGCACGGATTTTACGTATTGACAGTGATAGTACCCGTAACAAACATGCAATGTCAGACTTAATAAATCAAATTAATGCGGGCGAAGCTGATATTTTGGTTGGCACTCAGATTTTAGCGAAAGGCCATCACTTTAAAAATGTCACACTTGTTGGTATCATTAATATTGATGGGGGATTATTTGGCATAGACTATCGTAGCGCAGAGCGCATGGCTCAATTATTTACTCAAGTTTCAGGAAGAGCAGGAAGGGTGGAACAACAAGGGCAAGTGATTGTCCAAACATTTTATCCAGACCATCCATTATTAAAATATCTGATTCAGAAAGGTTATCATGCTTTTGCCCATCAACATTTAATTGAACGAGAACTAACAGGCTATCCCCCATTCATTCATTTAGCTGTGTTACGGGCAGAATCTGATACAAAAGAAGAAGCACTACATTTTTTAGAAATGGCTAGATTAGAGGCACAGGATTTAATCAATGATGAAGTCATGCAATTACATTATCCTGTAGAATCTCCGATACAAAAACGAATAGGGAAATATCGCGCTCAACTGCTTCTACAGTCAAGTCAACGAAATATATTGCATGAATCATTAAGACAGTGGTTGCCTAAATTACCAACGTCTGGGCAAAAAATACGTTGGCACTTAGATGTGGATCCCATTGAATTATTGTAGTTTTAACAAAAAAATAATAATCCTTATGAAAGGCATGTAATTTACCTTAACAATTACTTTCTTGCTTTTCTAGTCAAAGTAAGAACAAGTTTGAGCCTAGAGAATGGCAACATCCCTAGGCTTTGTTATCAATTGCTATTGATAATCTAATTTATTTTAACATGTTGATGTTATAGGATATATTTTAATTTTAGCAAGTAGCTATTTGAAAAATGTTTTTTAATTCAATAAATTATACTATATGTATAGTTTTTTCAGCAGTTCTGGTTTTATTT
>JADGDW010000107.1:0-11431 GCA_016744725.1 Candidatus Albibeggiatoa sp. nov. BB20
AAACTATAGTCAATTTCGGTTTGTATGTTAGGACTGGCAGTCTTTTTATACTTTAAATATCAATCATTTTTAAAATTGAGGACTGCCAGTCCTGGTATCACTTTAAAATAAAACGACTATAAATCAGAAACTACCTAACCAGTCACTCATCATATTTAATGCAGAATAACGAGTTAAATCAACATGCAATGGTGTAATTGAAACAAAACCATGTTCGATTGCATAAAAATCTGTTCCTTCGCCTGCATCACGCACCGAACCTGCCGCGCCAATCCAATAAATAGGTTGCCCACGAGGGTCTTGGCTTTTAATCACTGGGGATGAACGATGACGTTTACCTAAACGGGTGATTTGCATACCTGCAATTTGTTCCCACGGTAAATCTGGTACGTTAATATTTAAAATCGTATCTTCTGGTAAATCTAATTTTTTCGCCTGTAAACGCTCGATCAAAATTTCAACTGCATGGGCTGCTGCCACATAATGTTGCAAATCTTGTTTATTACCTGCTAAAGACACCGCTAACGCGGGTAAACCTAAAGAACGGCCTTCCATGGCGGCGGCGACTGTGCCTGAATAATGCACGTCATCACCCATATTAGGCCCTGTATTAATCCCTGAAACTACAATATCTGGTGGCGAATCCATCAAGCCCGTAATGGCCAAATGTACACAATCTGTCGGCGTACCATCAACATAGTAAAACCCATTTAGAGCCAATTTCGCTCTGATGGGATATTCTAATGTGAGCGAATTACTTGCGCCACTGCGATTACGATCGGGTGCAACGACCAAGATTTCTGCATTTTTACCCAAGGTTTCTGCTAAAGATAAAATCCCTGGTGCGAGATAACCGTCATCATTGCTAATTAATATCTTCATAAAAAAGGCCAATATCCTGAGTTTTTGCCGCCATATAATACAATGAACAATTATCAATTAACAAATAAATAGTTGCGTGTCATAAAAATAGGTGCTTTTTTAAAAATCAGTTGCTCTCAAATGGGCTTTAAATAAGGTTACTTCACTGGTTTCTGGCATTGCTCTCAATGCTTGCCACACTTGCAGCCGCCAATTTCTTTTGGGATCAGATAGTAAGATTGCTAAATATTCTAATTCATCTTGACCTTTTTTCATTGGAAGTGGCGGGGTTCTAAAAACCAGCTTGTTTCTAAATAGCCTTCCATATTTATCTGTTAGGCTTAAAGTATAAGTCTTATTAACAGAAGTATGAGATACCCTAAACCAAGTTTCATTCTCATCTATTCCCGAGTGTTGGGTATTATTATGACCCTTTGAATCTCTAATGGTGAGTGTATAAGGTTTTGTTCCACCTCGCCAAAAAAAGTGAACATATTCTTCTGAACCTGAGAATAAATAGAGAGGTTTGCCATCAGTGAGACGAGTAGAAATAGGCTGTAAATCCATTCTAGTATCATTCACCAAAAGAGGCATATACACTTTTTCTTCGGTTAAAAAAGCCAATAATTCGTTGGTCTTCCGCATTGATTTACACCATTGCTTACAGGGATTAAATAATTGTCTAACCGTATGTTTTTGACCAATGGTTAATTTTTCCAGAGTCATTCGCTCGTTATAGTAGTAAATAAAAACAAAGTCGCTGTTTCTAGTCGTTGTTGATTTATTTTTTGTTGATGATACAGAAACAATATCACCTACACACAATTCGTACTGAGAATTTGGTACGGTTAATATTAGATTGCCACGTGTTATTGTAATTTCTTCAGTATTTGAAGTTCTTTGTACGTTAACGACAGCGACATATTGGCAAGGTTTTACATAACTATGACTATTATTCTCTGCGTAGCTATAAGCACTTAAGAACAACAGTACAAATACCCATAAAGTTTTTAATTTCATTGATTATGCTCCTGTATCAATTGCTTTAAGATATTAAGCCATATTTGAATAATTAAGCCTAAAGGCAATATAAAAAATGACCTAAGCAATAAGGTTAAAAAACGGACAGTTGGCTTGTTCATTAAAATAAGCAACAACACGTATTGTTGTGTAAAATCAGTATATACACAAGATAAAAAAGCAGATATTCATTAAAAATATTTATTCACTACATAACTTAAAGTATCAGGGTTATGCTGATAAACAGATAAAAATGATTTGTTTTTCATTCATCAGACCAATTAAAATTAATTGAGGGTGGATTGATAATTGTTCATGGCTCATTGATAAGGTATAGTTACGCCCTGTTAAACAAGCACAGTTATATAACAGAATGGATAATGCTATACTACAGCATCTTGCAGAAGTGTTAGAGCAACGCAAATCGGCTGACCCTTCCAGTTCCTACGTAGCAAAATTGTATGCAAAGGGCACGGATAAAATTCTAAAAAAAATTGGGGAAGAAGCCACAGAAGTCGTGATTGCAGGTAAAGCAGGTAATACCGATGAAATTATTTATGAAACCGCAGATTTATGGTTTCACTGCATGGTATTACTGGCTCAGCAAAATATAGATTTCAATGATGTGCTGCAAGAGCTTGATCGACGGTTTGGACTCTCAGGTATTGAAGAAAAAGCCCAACGACCAAAGGAAAGTTATGAGTAACTCAACAGATTGTATCTTCTGTAAAATTGTAGCGGGCGATATTCCATCTGAGCAAGTTTATAGTGACGATAAAGTCATTGTGTTTAAAGATATTAGTCCTAAAGCACCTGTGCATTTACTCATTATTCCACGTGAACATATTGAGAGTTTGCAAAGCTTAGAAGCGCATCATCAAGATGTTATGGGACATATTATGCTTTTATTGCCCAAGTTGGCTAAACAACAAGGGCTTGATGATGGTTTTAGAACGATCATTAATACAGGTGCTGATGGTGGACAAGTCGTTTACCATTTACATGTACATTTATTAGGCGGCAAACGCTATTCAGATTTCTAATTTTGACATTTAACCGATTTTGAGAAAGGATGCTTTTATGGGTATCAGTATTTGGCAATTACTCATTGTTTTAGCGATTATTATTTTATTGTTCGGCACTAAAAAGTTACGTAACATTGGTGCTGATTTGGGTGAAGGAATTAAAAACTTCCGTGACTCAGTCAAAGAGGGTGAAGGCGAAGCGGATAACACTACAACCGCTGAAAGTAAAAGTAACGAGCCACAACCACGTGTCACTAAAGTCGATGATGATGACATTATCGAAGGCGAAGTGACTGCTAAACAAGAACATAGAAGCTAGGGCTCAGCATGTTTGACATCGGTTTTTGGGAGTTAGCTCTTATCTTAGTGGTTGCACTGGTGGTCATTGGCCCTGAAAAGTTACCCGGTGCAGCTCGTTCAATTGGTTTATGGATAGGCCGTGCGAAACGCATTGTCAATTCCGTAAAAAATGATATTGATAAAGAGTTAAGACTGCAAGAATTACAAGAGCAAATGAAGTTAGATGAGCGTAATAGTTTGCATCAGTTTATGGAGGAAACCAAAGCCACCGTAGATGAAGTGAAGCAACCGTTTATCTCGCTCAAAGATTTAGATGATAAACCTCCAGCTAGTAAAGATTAACCTATGAGTGATGAACCTTCGAATAATCAAACTAGCGGTCAGGAAATGCCGTTTTTAGCCCATTTAGTGGAGCTACGTGACCGTTTATTAAGAGTCATAGGTGCTGTCTTAATTATATTTTTAATATTAAGTCCCTTTTTAAATCAATTGTTTACTTTTTTCTCAGCACCCTTGCTTAGTGCTTTGCCAGAAGGGACACAAATGATTGCAACCAGTCCCATTTCCCCATTTTTTATTCCAGTTAAACTAGGTTTGGTGTTATCGGTTTTTATTACCATTCCATGGTCTTTGTACCAAATTTGGGGATTTATCGCACCGGGATTGTACAAACATGAAAAATACTTAGTCACACCATTGTTGATTTCAAGTACGGTTTTATTTTATTTAGGTATGTCATTCGCCTATTTTGCTGTTTTTCCCTTAGTTTTCCAATTTATGGTCAGCACAACACCTGATGGTGTATCGATGATGACCGATATAAGCAGTTATTTTGATTTTGTTTTAAAACTATTTTTTGCTTTTGGAGTCGCATTTGAAGTGCCTGTTGCAACCTTTTTGTTAATTTGGACAGGTGCAACAACCCCCGATGCATTATCAGAAAAACGTCCTTATATTATTGTCGGTGCATTTGTTGTCGCAATGTTAATGACACCGCCTGATCTTATTTCTCAGACCTTGTTAGCTGTCCCCGTTTTATTATTATTTGAAATCGGTTTGTTATTTTCCAGAGCCATGCTGAAAAAGCGTGAGGCAATGGATGCAGCCGAAGAAATACCTGATGATGAATTAACTTTAGATGGCATGGATGAAGAGTTAGATCGATTGGCGGCGGAAGAAGAAGACCGACGTAATAAAGATTAAATCCTAAATAGCTGAAAAGCCCTATTTTGAAATCGAGAGGCGGGGCTTTTAAATTATATATCGGTGTTCAATAACTCATCTTACGCACGTAATACGTAGATAAACCAATAAATCATGACGAACAACTTGGTACAGAACATAATGATTCCATACCAAGCTTTTCATGAATCAAGCATCAAACTTACAAATGTGTTTTGCCACCCATATATTTTTGTAATACTTGTGGAATGGCAATTTTACCATTTTCATCCTGATAATTTTCCATTACCGCGACCAATGTCCGTCCAACCGCCAAACCTGAGCCATTTACAGTATGAATTAATTCGGGTTTTTTCTGATCTGGATGTCTCCAGCGGGCTTTCATGCGACGCGCTTGGAACGCCTCAAAATTGCTGCAAGAAGAAATTTCACGATAACGCTGTTGACCCGGAAGCCATACTTCTAAATCATAGGTTTTAGCCGCAGAAAAACCAATGTCACCACCACACAAATTGACAACTCGATACGGTAAATCTAAACGCTGTAACACGGTTTCGGCATGGCCTGTCAACGCTTCCAATGCGTCATAAGATTGTTCAGGCTGCACCATTTGCACCAATTCCACTTTTTCAAATTGATGCTGACGAATCATACCGCGAGTGTCTTTACCATAAGCACCTGCTTCGCTGCGAAAACAAGGCGTATGTGCTACAAATTTCAAAGGCATTTCTTTAGCTGCAATAATCACATCCCGTACAATATTGGTGATAGGTACTTCAGCTGTAGGAATTAGGAAAAAATCTTGTTCTGTAATATGAAACAAATCTTCTTTAAATTTAGGTAATTGCCCTGTCCCTGTCAAACTATCGCTGTTAACCAGAAATGGCACATTAACTTCAGTATAACCATGTTCATCAACATGTAAATCCAACATGAATTGACTCAATGCACGGTGCAAACGCGCCATATTGCCCCGCATCAGATTAAATCTTGAACCTGTTAATTTTACAGCCGTTTCAAAATCCAATAAATTATCCGTCGCCCCTAAATCAACGTGATCTTTTGCTTCAAAATCCCATTTTTTTGGCTCACCCCAACGACGAATTTCTATATTATCATCTTCAGTTTTACCTTCAGGCACAGACTCATGTGGTAAGTTTGGAATACCCATCAAAATAGCATCTAATTCGCTCTGAACCTGCTGCAATTGCACTTCACTGGCTTTAAGCTTATCGCCTAATTCCGCCACTTTTGCCATTAATTCGGCAACATCATCACCTTGTTTTTTAGCTTTACCAATCGATTTTGACAGCGTATTACGTTCATTTTGTAAATTTTGGGTATCAACTTGGCATTGTTTACGTTGTTGTTCTAATTCAGTTAATTTTTTACGATCTAATTCAAAGCTGCGTACTGCCAAACGTTGAGCAACTTCATCTAAATGATTACGAATAAGTTGGGGATCAAGCATCGATTTATCCTAGTAAAATAGTGAATAGTTTATTGTATCAAGTGTGTGCTGATTTCTATAGTGTTTGCGTGTTGCTGAAGGGGCTTGCATCCTATTTGTTAAAATAACATCGTTGTAGTTTTTAAATGAATTTAATGACTTATCTAACTCTAATCGCGAAAATATACTGTATCTAACCACAAATGAAAAAACCCTTATGACTTTACGCTCAGATATGGTATATCATAATGACCAAGAGAGATGGATTGTAACGAATAAATATAATGTCTAAATTGTCCCATTTGCCCAATTGTTTTCTCGGCTATGAACATATAAAACGTTACTGGGATCGGCATCATCATGGCTTTGTAGCCAAAGTATTGCCTGGTGAATACTACGTAACAAGTCAAGAAGAAATACTCATGACCGTGGTTGGCTCATGCGTATCTGCTTGTATTCGTGATAGCGTAGCAGGTATTGGGGGCATGAATCATTTTATGTTACCCAATACTAGCTTGGCTGATAGATGGGATAAAACCCAAGTCAATTCAGCAACTCGCTATGGCAGTTATGCAATGGAGCACATGATTAACGAAATCCTTAAGTATGGAGGCAAAAGACGCAATTTAGAAATAAAATTATTTGGTGGTGGTAAGATCATGTCTCATGTTGCCAATATAGGACAGCAAAACATTGATTTTATTAAAACTTATGTTAAAACTGAAAGCTTGACTTTATTAGCAGAAGACTTAGGAGGCATTTATCCACGCAAAATCCTTTTTTATCCTAAAACAGGTCGAGTTCGTGTGAAAAAACTCCGTTCTATGGAACAGATTGTAGTACAACGTGAAAAAGTCTATCAACGCGACCTAGAACAACAACCAATCGATGGCGAAATTGATTTATTTTGAGGAGTGATGGAATAGTGGCTAAAGTTGTTAAGGTAATGGTCATTGATGATTCAGCATTGATTCGGCAAATGTTGAGCAATATTATCAATGCAGAGCCCGATATGGAAGTTGTTGCAACCGCTGGCGATCCTTATATTGCGCGAGATAAAATTAAAAAGTTCAATCCTGATGTACTAACGCTTGATGTGGAAATGCCACGTATGGACGGTTTAGCCTTTTTACGCAATGTAATGCGCTTACGTCCGATGCCTGTGATTATGATTTCTGCCTTAACCCAAAAAGGAGCAGATACCACTTTGCAAGCGCTGGAATATGGGGCATTAGATTTTGTATGTAAACCGCAGTTAGACATTTCACAAACGTTTGAAACTTATGGTGAAGAAATCGTCAGTAAATTACGCATGGCGGCACAAACTCAAGTTAAACCCTTAATCAAGCCCAAACCTTCTTCTGCTATGACTTATACAGGTATGCCTGTTCCTCCCAAATATTCTGCTGATGCAATTATTAGCAATACACCCGCCCGTAAGGTTAAATTTTTAAAAACCACTGATAAAATTATTGCCATTGGCGCGTCGACAGGTGGCACAGAAGCGATTAAATTATTATTGGAAAATATGCCCGCCCATGCACCAGGGATTGTAATTAGCCAGCATATTCCTGCTACGTTTAGTACGTCTTTCGCCAAACGCATGAATCAGCTCTCACCCATGACTGTATATGAAGCTGAAGATGGCAAAGCCATTTTACCGGGACATGTCTATATTGCACCGGGGAACTTCCACTTATTAGTTGAGCGTGATGGGGCACGTTATGTCTGTCGTTTAAACGAAGGTACGCCTGTGAATCGGCATCGCCCCTCGGTTGATGTTTTATTCCGTTCCGTGGCACAAAATGTAGGCCCTAATAGTGTGGGTGTGATTTTAACGGGTATGGGAGATGATGGCGCAAAAGGTATGAGAGAAATGCACGAAGTTGGCGCATTTACCATTGCACAAGATGAGCATACCAGTGTTGTATGGGGAATGCCCGGTGAAGCAGTCAAAAAAGGCGGTGTCGATAAAATCATGCCTTTACACGAAATCCCACGTCATTTGATGAAATTATTTGACCATCAGTCAACAACGCCACATTAAATAATAAATCTAAATCAGATCAGAAAGGTGGTTAGGATGTTACATTTAGCTGATTTACATGCAGAGTTGAATTCACTTTCAAATCCAGATTATGCCGCAATCTCATTGAAGTTTTTCAAAACGGGAAAAGGACAATATGCTGAAGGTGATTGCTTTATCGGTATCAAAGTACCTGTTTTGCGTCAATTAGCTAAAAAATATCAGCAACTATCGAATTTGGATACTTTAACCTTACTTACTGATTCAGTGCATGAAAAACGGATGCTCGCCTTGTTTATTTTGACTCATCAGTTTGAAACAGGTGATAAAAGCATTCAAACACAATTATTTGACCAATATTTAGCTCATGCAGATTATATTAATAACTGGGATTTAGTCGATTGTTCAGCACATAAAATTGTCGGGCAATATTTATTGGATAAGCCGCGTGATATTTTAATAACGCTAGCACAATCAAACCATTTATGGAAACAACGGATTGCGATTGTTGCCACCTTGAGATTGATAAAATATGCACAATTCGATGATACTTTGCTGATTGCCGAAATATTGCTGCATGAAAAACATGATTTAATTCATAAAGCAGTTGGCTGGATGCTACGAGAAGTAGGAAAAAAAGACCAAGCAGTTGAAGAACGCTTTTTACAAAGGCATTATAAAACCATGCCTCGTACTATGTTGCGTTATGCAATTGAAAAATTTGACCAATCCACTAGATATTATTATCTGCAAAAATCAATTTAAGCCTGATAGTTATTCTCTCTTAAAAATTAAAAACGTTTTCACGCTTTTCTCCACAGACTTATCATTGGATGCCAATACCATACTGTGGTTTTACAAAACTCGTTTCCAGATTGAATTCCTATTCCGTGATGCCAAACAATTTCTTGGACTTAATCACTATTGCCAAGCTCATTGATCGTCTCTTACATTTTCATTTCAATGTATCCATGACAGCCTTAAATCTCATCATACTTGAGAAAAGAATCCAACACTCTAAACTCTAATCTTATTGCCAAAATCATATCCATTACCAGTTGGAAAATACGTAAAGCCAATGAACTCCTATTTTTCGCTTTTCTTCATAATTTAGGTCTAAACTTCAATTCTATTAAATCTCGTCCAGACTTTTACTCCCTATGCAATTACAGAGCTATTGTTGCTTGAGTTGATCCCAACCTGTCCGAATTATAAAAGATAGGCGACGATATTGTTTAATTGCTTGGGATTTTGACAAATATAGAAATTTAAAATGATGGTTGGTTTGACTTCCAGTGTTTTTTAAGATATTTATCTTTTATGATTTTAAGTATCGATTAAGGTTTTTAGAATGAATAAAGTAATTCCCATTGAGCCAGAATCCAACATGCAAAAATTGATGGATAATGAAGATTTGCAATACATGCGGCTCAAAACGGATTGTGAAGCGGTGTTTTTTGTCTCTTCCTCAGGTCATTGCACATTTGATTGTGAATATTGTATCGTCAATCCTATCGCAAAAAAAGAGGAATCTTTGATTTATGAAGACCTTGCGTTTTTATTAGAGCAATTTGATTGCAAGTCATTTTTAATTTTTTCAGGCAAAGGTGATTTTTTTGCAGGTTATTCCCGTTCACAACGTTTGCTAGAGCGGGTGTTAGATCACAATGTTGAAATTGCCTTGGATATAAATGGTTCAGTGCTTCAAGAATTTCCTCATCTTTCACAAGGTAAGTTAGATAAAATTCGTTATATCAACTTAACCATGCACTATAACGAAATCAAGCGCAAAAACCTATTTTCAACTTGGGCTAAAAATGCTTTGATTTTGATTGAGAAAAAGCCCGCAGAACTATTGCTAGGCTATATTATGTCGCCGCAATTAAGCCATGAATGGGCAGAAGCCTTGGCATTTTACCAAGCAGAAATTTTTGCAAAAACAGGTAAAGGAATTGTGATGGTGCGTGATGTTGCCCAAGCATTCACCCTTGAGCAAGAGCAGCTATTTGAGGCATTACATCAACAATATGCAGATGCAGTATCAGGTACACATAATAACGATTTTGCCAAAATTTTCGAACACAATCCCAATGTATTATGTCCTGCGGGTCATCGTTATTTTAGAATCTGGAATGATGGTTCAGTACAAGCTTGTCCTTATTTGCCAGAATTAAATCAATCAGGCAATTTAAAACAGCGTGAGATTCAGATTAATCCTCAAGCATTTGCTTGTTCTACACCTGAATTTTGTGATTGCCATGTCATTGAGGGCTTGGGAAGAATGGAATATCAAGAAAAACAAGATGAGTCAGTAGAATTAGAAGCGGCACAACGTTGCTTTATCTAAATCATTTTTGGAATATGTAAAGTTTAATGAGCTGAGAGACCGAGACTCTAAGCTCGGTCTTGAATACAGTCGTAATTAATAATGCCACAGGTTTGATTATTCAAAGCAAACACCTATATAAACTAAACAGCTTCTTGATATAAAGTACGTAATTTCCATAAGTTAGATAATAAAATCTCAACTCGTTCAAAGGTCTGTATTGCCCCTGTAATCACTTCAGGTTGATCTAATATACTGACATCAACGGTGTCTAAACGCTGTTTAAAAGCATACCATTGTTGATATAGATTGCTGTCATAAGAACGATAAAATGTAACGCCTTTCGTTTGTAAATTATACATATTTTGAATATGTGGCAACAAATGATAATGAATTAAACTTAATTTTTCCAAAGCATATAAAATCCCTAATGTTTTCAAGGGGCTTTCTTTGCCTGTTTGATTTACAAATTGCATAAAATCCATAGTCATACGTTGTACTCGTGCATTGAGCATTTCGGTTTGTACACAAGCTAAATCGGTTTCTAATAATGATGTTTTTATCATTTTTTCATGCCAAATTTGATGTAATGGTTCATCTTGTTGGCAATGACGTTCTAATGCTCTATAAACAGGCAGATAAACTTCTAACTGACTAATATATAAAGGTAGAACTAATTCTTCACGTTCTATTGCTTGATTAAAAGTAGATTGCTCAATGCTGGTGTATATTGCTTGAGTTGCTGCTTTTAAAGCATAGGTCAGTGTCGCCTGCCCATCCATAAAGTTATTTACCATAAGGTTAGCAGGGTCAGTAAAGCTTAATTTTATATTTTCCATAGTATTTAACATCGCTTATATCCAGCATTTAATTTGGTTTATTTACTTAACAAGCAAAAGCCACACCATTCAAAAAAAGATATAAAAACAATTTCTTTTTAGATAGTAGGTGTTGATAGCATGATAAAAAGTCTAAACCATGAAATTCTTAACGATTTAGCTTAAATGTAAATGGAAAGCTGTTGATAAATAATAATAAAAACCTGAAAGACATAAGTGCTTTACATAAAATTAATAAAATTGAGTCATTTACTTCTGTAGAAAATCACCCAGAAATTGACCTAACTCCAATGAGGAATATTGAAGTAACAGGACACTTAGTTCTTGCAGATATCAAAAAGGAAAACCTTCCAATTTTTAATAATATTAAAATATTATCCAAATTTCTTGTAATTCGCAACC
>JADGDW010000107.1:11441-16612 GCA_016744725.1 Candidatus Albibeggiatoa sp. nov. BB20
CAAGTAAGCTGTCCAATCAATGGACAACTCGATAAAGTGGGAGAAACAAAGGCCGTTTCATACCCACTTTAATTTTGATTAAAAACTGAAGGAAAAATAAATATTTTATTGAATTTTCTAGGGTTTAATCCGTTCTAAATTTTCGTTCTAATTGATGAATCCCAACAACTAAACCCAGTCCTAAAATAAACATTAACAATGCATACAATACAGTTTGATTGAAATCCGTTGGCATAAAAGGAGTGCTGCTGATGAGTTTCTGTTTGCCGTGTGCCACAATATAATGCCGAATTTGAAATGGCCAAATGATCCACAGCGTGCCGATTAATACCCCAACAATTGTCAACAACGTTTCTTGATAAAATCGGCTGAGTAACCAGCTCAAAAATCGACTAAATATTACCAAGCCTGTGACCGCGCCCAATCCAAATGGAATCAAAATATTAAGCTGAAAATGCCCAATTCCATTGAGAATTACATCATATTTTTTCATAATCAACAGCAAAAATGAGCCTGATAAACCCGGTAAAATCATGGCTGTAATCGCAATCATCCCAGAAATAAAGATAAACCAAGCCCCATCAGGTGTTTCAGTTGGCACAAGGTTTACTGTGAACCAGCCAATAATTGCACCCACCACTAAAAAGAAAAAATCGACTCCAGTAACTTTCTTCGCTTCAGCCAATAAGGTGATGATAGAGCCTAAAATAAGCCCTAAAAATAATCCATAAATCGGTTCTGGATGAGTATGTAGTAGTTTTGGCAGTGGGATTATGCGGGTGAAAAACACCACTGCTGAAATCAAGCCAATGCCTAATGGGATTAAAAACCCAAAATGAGGGCGTAAAACAGCTTCACGTATATTGAACGTCAAAACTGCTTTTAACCACAAAACATCAAATGAACGAATCGCCGCTAATAATTGCGCATAAATGCCCAAAATAAACGCCATCGTACCGCCACTAACGCCGGGCACAACATCCGCTGCACCCATACAAAAGCCTTTGGCTGCTAAAACAATTTTATTTAACATGCTTTTATCCAGCGTGATATTGCTTACTATGCTCATGTACTGCGTTGATAAATGCTGCAACATGTTCTGGGTTAATTTCTGGATGGATGCCATGCCCTAAATTAAACACGTGACCTTCACCGTGTCCAAAGCTTTCTAAAACTGTTTGTACTTCTTGTTCAATACGTTGTGGTGACGCATATAAAATACATGGATCCATATTGCCTTGTAACGCCACTTTATTACCCACTTGTTGACGCGCCTCACCCATTGGCATGGTCCAGTCTAGCCCTAAAGCATCACAACCCGTGTCAGCCATTGCTTGTAACCATTGACCACCATTTTTTGTAAATAGAATCACAGGAATGGTTTGGCCTTCATGTTCACGTTGTAATTGAGACACGATTTTTTGCATATAAGCTAAGGAAAATTCTAAATAATCACGCTGGGTTAAAATCCCGCCCCACGTATCAAAAATCATCACTGCTTGTGCGCCTGCCTCAATTTGTGCATTGAGATAAGTCACAACCGATTGTGCCACTTTGTCTAATAAAGCGTGCATCAACTGCGGTTGGTCAAACATCATGCCTTTAACTTTAGCAAAATTCTTTGTCGTACCACCTTCAACCATATAGGTTGCCAAAGTCCAAGGACTACCAGAAAAACCAATCAATGGTACTCGTCCATCTAATTCTTTTCTAATTAAGCTCACCGCGTCAACAACATAACGCAAGCTTTCATGAGGATCAGGGATTGGGAGTTTTTCAACATCAGCAGCGGTTTTAATCGGACGTTCAAAACACGGGCCTTCGCCTTCACTAAAATATAAACCTAAGCCCATCGCATCAGGAATGGTTAAAATATCTGAAAATAAGATAGCAGCATCCAATGGATAACGTTCTAAAGGCTGTAAAGTGACTTCACAAGCCAGCTCTGGATTTTTGCATAAATTAAGGAAGTTACCTGCTTTAGCCCGAGTCGCACGATATTCTGGCAAATAACGTCCTGCTTGGCGCATCATCCAAACAGGTGTCACATCAACAGGTTGACGAAGTAAAGCACGGATAAATCTGTCATTTTTTAATGGTGGCATCGTACAATTCTAATTCTTATCGAAAGTAGAACATTGTACGAAGTTTAAGCCTGATAGGCTAGTACTGAAATTGGTAAAATCCTACGATAAAGCCGCTAGCAATCGCTGATGAATATGTTCAAATCCGCCATTACTCATAATTAATATATTTTCATTTGGCTGCTGATGCTGTACTAATTGTTCGATAATCTGCTGTGTGTCATTACAAATATGGGCTTTGGGTAACTCATCTGCCACAGATTGCAAAGACCACGCGAAATCCTCAGGTTGATAAAAATATACACTATCAGCCATCTTTAAAGAATCGGCTAACTGTTCCTGATGTATACCCATTTTCATGGTATTAGAACGCATTTCCAAAACCGCTGTAATCGGCTGAGAACCTACTTTCTGACGTAATGCAGCGACAGTTGCCGCAATCGCTGTTGGATGATGGGCAAAATCATCATAGACATTAATCTGATTCACTGTGCCACGTAATTCCAATCGGCGTTTAACATTGCGAAAACGGGTCAAAGCCTCACACCCTATAGCACTGGGTACGCCTGCATGTCTGGCACTGGCTATCGCGGCTAAGGCATTATGCGCATTGTGTAAACCAACCACATCCCATTGAACATGCCCTTGTAATTGCTGCTGAAAATAGACTTCAAATTCAGAATAATCCACATTATGCTCACCAATCTGCCAATCGCTGTTTTGACTGGCAAAGGTCTCGCGCTGACTCCAAGGCTCTTTATCTAATACTTGTTGAATGGCCTCAATTGGCGGATGTACGATTAAACCCGATTGAGGAATAATGCGTAAGAAATGCTGGAATTGACGTTGAATTGCAGCTAAATCAGGGAAGATATCGGCATGGTCAAATTCTAAATTATTTAAAATTGCGGTTCTGGCAGGATAATGAACAAATTTAGAGCGTTTATCAAAAAAAGCCGTATCATATTCATCAGCTTCAATCACAAAAAAAACACTGTCGGTTAAACGTGCTGAAACCTCAAAATTCTCAGGAATACCACCAATCAAAAAGCTGGGATTTAAATGTGCATATTCCAAAATCCAAGCTAATATACTACTGGTTGTGGTTTTGCCATGTGTGCCCGCCACGGCCAAACACCAACACTGACGTAACACATTTTCTGATAACCATTGTGCGGCTGAAATATACGGAATATTGTGTTCTAAAACGTATTCTACCGCAGGATTACCACGCGATAAGGCATTACCAATAATCACACAATCAGGGGCAGGTTTTAGTTGCTCTGGCTCATAACCTTCAAAATAAACGATATTTTGTTCTGTCAGTTGGGTACTCATTGGCGGATAAATCGCTTTGTCTGAACCCGTGACTTTATGGCCAAGCTGTTGTGCAATCACGGCAATGCCCGCCATAAACGTGCCGCCAACGCCTAAAATATGAATATGCATTATTGTGTTAATACTTCTGCTGCTGGAGTTGGAAATAACGTTTGTAAAATAACGATTGTCACCAGTAAATAAATAAAGGTAATGACAAAGCCAATAAAGAGTTCACTTGATAGAGCATGACGCAAAATATGTGCGTAAATAGTCAAATTCCAACTAACCAACAAAATGGCTAAAATTTGGGTTAAGCCAATATCAATACCCACTGATTTGAAATATAATTCTAAAACCAAAATCGGTATCGCAACCAAGTGAAAAAACACATCAACCCCAATGATGGCAGTTAATGTTTGCAAGGTTCTTGCATAAAATCCCGTCATATATAACAAACTAAATGTGAGAAAAAAGGTGATACCCACTTCTACAAATGTTTGTAAAATAGCCGTTAGAATCGGAATTTCAAATATGATGGGAATAATTGTAGATATGCACATATACAGTGCTGTGACCAGCAGTAAAAATATCTGTGAACTAGGTAAATCTTGAGGCCCTAACTCTAGTTTACAGATTTTGAAAAAAGTATGTGCAATGACATAAAGTGTTTGTAACATAGATGTTGTCAGTTTTTATTGTGTTATTGAAAGCAATATTTTAGCGATAGCTCTTGATTTCAATACACCATATCATAACTAATAGTCTAAATTAAATCTAAAACCCTAGCAGCAACTATTTATAAGATTTATAATACTGTCAAATTTACTTTTAGGAAGAGAGATAGGAAAGAATATGCCGCATTTCAATTATGAGCAAGCACGTTTTAACATGGTAGAACAACAAATACGCCCTTGGGAAGTGCTTAACCAGAGCGTATTAGATGTGATGGCGGAAATCCCTCGTGAGAAATTTGTACCTTCTGAATATCAAGCATTGGCATTTGCTGATGTAGAAATCCCTTTGGGTCATGAGCAAGTCATGATGTTTCCTCGTTTAGAAGCGCGGCTATTACAAAGTTTATCGATTAAATCAACAGATCGTGTATTAGAAATTGGTACGGGTAGCGGTTATTTAACTGCATTGTTAGCTAACTTAGCAGAACATGTGGATAGTGTTGAGATTTATGAAGATTTGGTTAAACAAGCTGAGAAAAAATTAGCAGGCGTAGATAACGTTTCATTGAGTGTTGGCAATGCAGCACAAGGCTGGAAAACGGATATTCAGTATGATGTGATTGTGTTAACTGGCTCAATTCCTGTTTTATCTTCACATTTTAAACAACAACTGAAACCAAATGGTCGCTTGTTTGCGATTGTGGGTGAAGCTCCGATCATGGAAGCATTGGTGGTAACACGTTTTAGTGATACAGAATGGCAGGTTGATAGTTTATTTGAGACTTCTGTTGCTGAGTTAATTGGTGTGGTTAAGCCAAATCAGTTTGTTTTATAGAGCTCATTTGACATCTAAAAAATAATGATTTTACATGACGCAGAGCGTCAAAGCTGAGTTACCACGCCGAGCGTAGTAACTAGTCATAATTGTTTGAAAAAATTAATTTTCCTCATTCCAACGGAGACCGTTGGAATGCTGCTCAGACGCTCTGCGTCTTAATACTTAAAATATTATAATTATAGATTTCAAATCAGTTCTATAAAAATAATCAGATTAAGGATTAGCAGTTTTAGATTTTAAAATCTCTGGCTGTCA
>JADGDW010000108.1 GCA_016744725.1 Candidatus Albibeggiatoa sp. nov. BB20
TAATTCTTTAATGACAACAGGGCTTGGTCGCCCTGTATCCCGGCTTTCAGCCGCCAAGCCTCTAACCCACCCGTCTTTAGCGGGTGGTTGTTTAGTTACAAAGAAATATTGTTATTGGAATGTTGGCTGGCTTTACTTTGGGATTAATGGAAGCCATTTTCAGTAAAGAAGAAAGCTTAATTAAACGAGAACCAAATGATGGAATAAAATATACCAAACGTAATATCTTATTTTTAGGAACTATATGGTCTGTACCTATGCTCATTATTATTAGTCTTACTTTTTATAATTCTTCCTATTTTATTGCAATACTTGTTCTATCTATTGTTGTGGGTATCTTAATCAATGGGGGATTTGATCTTATTAACTATTATAGCCTACGCCTCACTTTACATCGATTTAACACCTTCCCTTTAAAAGCCGTCCCCTTTCTTGACCACTGTACAAAATTGATTTTACTGCGCCGTGTCGGTGGGAGTTACATCTTTATCCATCGTTTGTTATTAGAACACTTTGCACAAAAATATCATGAGAAATCAGGAGTTAAAAAATGAATAGAAAATTAGTCAGCTTTGACTGGGCAATCAAGAAATTACTAAGAAGCAAAGCCAACTTTGGGATTTTAGAAGGCTTCTTAAGCGAACTATTGAACACTGATATTACGATTTTACAAGTGTTAGAAAGCGAAAGTAATCAAGAATATGAGCAAGACAAATACAACCGAGTGGATGTCAAAGTCAAAAACAGTGCGGGGGAAATCATCATTATTGAAGTGCAATATAATCGTGAATATGATTTTCTACAACGTATTTGCTATGGCGTATCCAAGGATATTGTTGAATATATGCAGCAGGGCATGGCTTATTCCGAAGTGAGCAAAGTCATTTCCATCAGCATTTTATATTTTAATCTAGGTTTGGGTGAAGACTATATTTACAAAGGCGAAACTAATTTTACTGGCATTCACTTGCACGACCAATTGCAACTCAATGATAAACAAAAAGACACTTTCCAAAAACAACATGTTGCAGAGATTTTCCCAGAATATTATCTAATCAAAGTAAACAAGTTTGATGATGTCGCTAAAAACAGTTTAGATCAATGGATTTACTTTCTAAAACATGCAGAAGTGAAAGAGAATTTTCATGCTAAAGGTATTGATGAAGCAAAACAGAAACTAGATGTGATGCAATTAGATGACAAACAACGTGCTGCTTATAACGCCTATCAAGAAGATTTACATTATCAAGCCAGTATGTTTGATTCGTCTTATGGCGATGGCAAGAAAGATGGGATTAAAGTTGGAATCGTGGAAGGTAAAAAGGCTGGAATCGTGGAAGGAGCAACACAAAAAGCCTTACAAACAGCAGGAAAAATGCTATCCAAAGGCTATGAGATTAAAGAAGTTGCTGATTTAACGGGCTTAGAACTTGAACAAATTGAAGCGTTGTCAAAGGCAAGTAAATCATAAACTTCATCATTAATATTTTAAATTGAATCAAGCAACCATGTTTGATTGGGACGACAACTTAAAATTTGAGTTTTAGCTTCAGCTTTCCAATCCCCAACCACATACCGCTTTGCACCTGCTTTTAATTCATGAATAGTTGGGCGATGCGTATGACCATGAATTAAATCTGATACTTGATGCTGTTGCATCACTTCAGCCACTACCTCGGATGTCACATCCATAATTTCAGTTTGTTTTTGCTGGGTTTCTGCTTGACTTTGTTCACGGGCTTGCTGTGCTAAGGCTTTTCTCTGCTCAATGGGATAAGATAAAAATTGTTGTTGCCATTCAGGATCACGTACTTGTTGCCGAAATTGTTGATAAGCTACATCTAAAGTACACAAAGTGTCACCGTGCATAATCAGAGTGGGCATGCCATAAATATCAATCTTTTTCGCATCTTCTGTAATTAACGAACACCCTGATAACTGTGCAAATTGTTGCCCTAATAAAAAATCACGATTGCCGCGCATAATAAAAACAGGAGTGGACTGACTTAGCTCATGCAATGCCATCATAATGGGTTGATAAGCAACGGCAGTCTCATCACCTAACCAAACCTCAAATAAATCGCCAAGAATATACAAGGCATCTGCTTGTTGTGCCCGAGTCTTAAAAAAAATAATACTTTTCTCTACTAACTCAGATGTTTGAGGACTTAAATGCAAATCGGCAATAAATAAAGTTTCGGTCATGAGGTATTACGCTCCAAATTAAATAGCATCCATGCAGTTCAGATTGGTTACATTACTCTGATGATTGCGCCGTGCTTGCAATGTCGGCTTCAAAAATTTCGGTTTTATGTTTCTCATAGAATAATAACGCATTATGCACTGCTTTAACCACTGCTCTAGGTGTAATCGTTGCGCCTGAAAATTGGTCAAAAATCCCGCCATCACGTTTGACATTCCAAGCTTTGCGGGTCAAGTTATTCAGTGATAAACCATTGAAACTTAAAATCCAATTAGAACGCCGTGCATCAATCATATCGCCTAAACCCGGTGTTTCTTGATGTGAAACCACTCGCACCCCAATCAAAGTACCATCATAATCAATACCGACCAGAAAATTAATTCTGCCATTGTAACCGTCAGGTGCAACAGGACTGAGCACAGCCGCAGTTGGATGTCCTTGCAAACGTGCACGATAAACCGCTGTTGGATTATCTGAACCTAATAAATTTTCATCTTGAAAATAAGCAATATCTTTAACTAAATCATTATCATACAAATCATGAGAAATTAAAACGTTCAAACTCCGTACCAGTGCAGCACGTTGGTTACTGATAATTTTTTCGTACGTGACTTGATGGCTAAATGCAACTAAACCAGAACCCAAAATGGCAGCAATCACCAATGCAATCGCAGTTTTAATAATCATTTTGAATAACATATCTAGCTCCGTGCTCCAAATACTTTAGGTCGTGTCATATAATCAATTGTGGGTGCAGACAAATTCATCAATAAGACCGCAAATGCAACGCCATCAGGATAACCGCCCCATGTCCGAATAACATAGATTAAACTGCCAATCCCTAAGCCAAATATCCAACGCCCTTTAATTGAGGTGGCTGCGGTCACAGGATCGGTTGCAATGAAAAATGCCCCTAAAATCGCTGCGCCACTGAATAAATGAAATAATGGCGGCGCGTAAATATCGCTATCGACTAAGTTGAAAAACAACGATATGGCAAATAAGCCCGTTAATACAGCGGCAGGAATCCTCCAATCAATGGCTTTGACATAAATTAACCATATACCACCAAGCAAATAAGCAGCTGTAATCCATTCCCATGCTTTACCCGCAAATGCACCGTACAAAGGACTTTGCATGATTTCGTGCATCGCGATAAATTGGCCTAAATTGGTTTTGACATCATCCAACGGTGTTGCGCTGCTCATTGCATCCAGTGTTAAATTGACAGGAAACTGGCCAGAAAAAATAATATTAAAGCTGTCTAAAAAGCTTAGGCCACCTTGTTGCACAACGGCTGCGTAGGAAGGCCATTGCGTCATCTCCGCAGGAAATGAAACCAATACAACAACATAACTCACCATTGCTGGATTAAATGGATTGTTGCCAAGGCCGCCATATAAGTGTTTAGCGAATACCATCCCAAATCCAATGCCTAGAACCGTTATCCACCAAGGCAAAAAAGGTGTTATAGCCAATGCGAATAAACAGCCTGTAATCAGCGCACTGCCATCGGTGATAAAGGGTTGAATTGGGCGTTTACGCAACCAGAGCATGATCGCTTCAAAGCTGAGTGCCGTGGCACAAGCCAGAAGGATATTAATGGCAATGCCCCAGCCAAAGAACCAAATATATAAAGCGATACCCGGTAATAAAGCAAACAAGACTTGATACATGACTTGATTGACACGCTTACCAGAATGGATATGCGGTGAAAATGTGACATTAAACTGCATGGTGTTTGGACTCTTGATTTGAAACTGCGATTTGTGGCGGCAGATTTTGCTTAAAAGTTTAATCTAAGTTAAGAATGATTGCCAATATGTTCAAATCAGGTACAAAAGTCAACCCATGTTTTTAATTTATAAATTTATTTTATCGGCTTATAAAATTCTTATTTCTCACCAGATGATAATGTGTTTGATAGAAAACAACCTATGACCACTAGAGTTTGTTAGCGAATCAATCATTTTTTAATCCAATGGCTCAGACATATTTGGATAAACTCAAGCAGCAATAGCTCTGTAATTGCATAGGAAGTCAAAGTCTAGACAAGATTTAATAGAATTAGAATCTAGGCCTAAGTTTATGAAGAAAAGCGTGAGAGCCCGCCTGCTTAATTTATATGATCTCATGCTTGGAATTTCTATCTTTCTGCATAACTGCTTTTTATCGTGATAACACACCCTATTCTGGCAAGCCTTATTAATAAACACTTAATTTCTAAGCTTTGCATATTTTTGTATAGGTTCTGGAATCCCAATGTTAAGTTGTTTTGCAATTGTATGGTTAATAATAAATCGAGGCTGTTGTGGCAATTGAACTGGTATGTTGTCAAATGTACCGCTTTGTTGATGTTGATGAACCACTTGTGCAGCTGCTCGGCCCATTTCAGCAAAATCTACAATCGTACCAACGAGAATGCCTTGTTTCAATTGCGCTGAGTTAGCCCCAATGGTTTTAATATTGAGAGAATGCATTGCATCAGTAATTTTTTTCGCTTGGGTTGATATAAATGTATCCATCGGCAAATAGACAGCATCTAGTTGCATTTCATTATTTTTTAAAGCTTGTACATGTTTGTCTAATTGATTTGTATTTGGCGGTAAACTTAAATCAATAATTTTAAACCCTTGTTCAATAGCTAATACTTGTAGTTTTTGACGGATAATTAAAGAATTTCTTTCCCTTGGATTAAAAAATAATCCTAGCCTTTTAAACTCAAATAGTTTTCGAGCGTTCTTAAGTTGTAAAGCTAAATCAATGGCAGGACTTGCCCCTGAAATATTACCGCCTGTATTTTGTAAACTTTCAATTAATTTTGCTTCAACAGGTGCAACAACAATATTAAATATTTGTGGTACTTTTTCTTGCAACAAGTTCTTTATTAACATTGAAACCGTTGTACCATAAGTATAAATATAGTCATATTTTTCAATTTCAGGCATTAAATTATCATAAACAGATAAAACCAATGTTTTTTTACTTTGTTCAGCATTGATTTGCTCATAAGTAACTTGATAACCTAGTTGCTCTAACTCAGATTTGAAACTTTGTTCAGCAATCGTTTCTCCATTCCATAAAACTAAAGCAATAGACAGTGGTTTTGCTTGAATTGTAGATGATAATAGCCAAAGACTTAAACAACTTATTATGAATACTTTATAATTGAACATAGTACCCCCCCATTTCAATTATTAATATATATGGATATAAGCTAGAAAATAATTAATCTAGCTCAAATTGTTGTTGCCAATCCTCATTTTGTCGCCATGCAGGTTGTTTCGATTTATCAAGTAGATAATTTTCCAATACTAAATAATCCATTTCAGTACGCATAAAACATTGATAAGCCTGTTGTGGTGTGTGCACTATTGGCTCACCACGCACATTAAATGAGGTGTTCACTAACACAGGACAGCCCGTCAGCATTTCAAATGCTTTTAACAGCAGATGATAACGCGGATTCGTTTCTTGATGTACCGTTTGAATACGGGCTGAATAATCTAAATGCGTAATCGCTGGCAATTCAGAACGTGGAATATGAAGCTTTTCAATCCCAAATAATTGCTCTTGTTCCGCTGTCATTGGAATACGATAGTTTTGCTTTATCGTTGCGACTAACAACATATATGGGCTCACGCAATCCATATCAAAATAATCATTGACCCGTTCGGCTAAAATAGACGGTGCGAAAG
Organism: Candidatus Albibeggiatoa sp. nov. BB20; assembly: GCA_016744725.1. Classification (GTDB taxonomy): domain Bacteria; phylum Pseudomonadota; class Gammaproteobacteria; order Beggiatoales; family Beggiatoaceae; genus Albibeggiatoa. The sequence goes on from JADGDW010000108.1 coordinate 5,902, forward strand.
GTCGAAATGATTCACGATGCTTAATTTTTAAATTCATCACTGATTGCATGTTCTCACTGCGCGGATCACCTAAAATTGAACGTCCACCTAATGCTCTGGGGCCAAATTCCATACGCCCTTGAAACCAGCCTATAATTTTTTCTTGGGCTAACTGTTCAGCAACTTGTGGCATTAATTCAGAATCTGGCAAATAAGTATAATCAGCATTGATGGAATCCAAATAAGCTTTGATTTCACCATTACTGAATTTTGTGCCCAAATAACTACCTTGCATTGCATCATTTTGAGGCATTTGACGTGGCTTATCTAAGTATTGATACCACGTTGTTAATGCTGCCCCTAATGCGCCACCTGCATCACCCGCAGCAGGTTGAATCCAAATATTATCAAACACTTTCTCTTGTACTAGCTTACCGTTTGCCACGCAATTAAGTGCAACCCCACCTGCTAAACAAAGATTGTTTACATCAAGTTCTTTTTGCACAGTTCGCGCCAATTTTAACACAATATCTTCAGTAACTATTTGAATTGATCGTGCAATATCCATTTCTCGCTCTGTAATAGCCGACTCTGATTGACGCTCCGCACCATCAAATAGGCCAGCAAACGCATGATTGGTCATGGTTAAGCCAACAGGATAATTAAAATAATCCATATTGAGCCTAAATGTGCCATCAGGTTTTATATCAATCAAGTGATCTAAAATAGTTTGTACATATTTTGGCTCACCATAAGGCGCAAGCCCCATCAACTTATATTCGCCAGAATTAACTTTAAAACCCGTAAAATAGGTAAATGCAGAATATAACAAGCCTAAAGAATGTGGAAAATCCACTTCCCATTGCGGCGTGAGTTGATTACCCTCACCTAACCAGACTGATGTTGTTGCCCATTCACCCACACTGTCTAAACACAATACAGCGGCTTTATCAAACGGACTGGGAAAATATGCGGATGCAGCATGACTTTGATGATGCTCTGTAAACAACAAGGGCGGAATGGTTTTGCTATCAGCAAATGATTTAAGCTCTTTTTGCAATACGGTTTTTAAATACAGCTTTTCTTTTAACCATACTGGCATGGCTTGTAAAAATGAACGAAATCCGCGCGGTGCATAAGCTAAATAGGTTTCCAGTAATCGCTCAAATTTGACTAAAGGCTTATCATAAAACACGATATAGTCGACAGCTTGCAAATCAATTTCACCTGCTTGTAAACAATAACTCAACGCATTCTTGGGAAAGTTTGCATCATGTTTTTTGCGGGTAAAACGTTCTTCTTGTGCGGCTGCAATGATATTGCCATCACGAATCAGAGCCACGGCACTGTCATGATAATAGGCTGAAATTCCGATAATATTCATAGATATTTAGCACACTTAGTCATTTTTAAATTGAATATCCTTGTATAGTCTTTACGCTTCAAAATAAACCCCAATATAATCATTATCTGTTCAGCTTATTGTACGCTAAGTCTTTTTCTATTTAAAATACTGCCATGACCAATATTATTGCTAATCTAAAAAAAATCCAGCAGGATATTCAATATTACGCTCAACAAGTTCAACGGAATTCCAATGAAATCCAGTTGCTTGCTGTAAGTAAAACCCATCCTGTAAAAACAATCCTAATGGCTTATGAGCAAGGACAACGACAATTTGGTGAAAACTATTTACAACATGCTGTACCAAAAATCATTGAGCTAAATCAATTTAATATTGAATGGCATTTTATTGGTAAGATTCAAACGAATAAAACACGGCAGATTGCTGAGCATTTTGCTTGGGTGCAAACTTTGGAACATCTGAAACATGCGCAACGTCTCAGCCAACAACGTTCCGTAGATTTACCGCCATTAAACGTATGTATTCAAGTCAATATTAGCGAAGAGCCACAAAAATCAGGTATTTTATTAAAAGATGTTGAGGCTTTTGCTGGGGCAATCAATTTATTACCCAATTTGAATTTGAGGGGCTTAATGGCGATTCCTGCCGCCAGCCAAGATTTTCAGCAACAAAGTCAAACCTTCAGATTGTTACAGCCCACTTATCAAAATTTAAAATCTCAATATGCTCAAATAGATACTTTATCCATGGGCATGACAAATGATATGCAAGCTGCCATTGCTCAAGGCTCAACTATGGTGCGAATTGGTACGGGTATTTTTGGTGCACGGGAAACTTAGCGGATAATGATTTGATTCAGTCATAAATCAATAAATACCCATCATCGACAAATTCTAGCCACAAAGCATTTTTGTCTAAGCGTTGTCACTTTCAATCTATACATTTGAAGCAAAACTTAACAAGATTGAGAGCTGACTATGGATATTATTCCTTATCTCAGATTGATGGTAGAACGTGAAGCCTCTGATATTTACTTTACGGTAGGAACAACGGCAAAAATCAAACTTAATGGCAAATTAGTTTCAGTAGGCAAAAATGTGTTTTTACCTGAACAAACGGAAAATATCGCCAAATATCTTATGAATCCTGCACAATGGGTATTCTTTGAAAAGCATTTGGAAGTTGATACTGCTTATACACCACTAGGTATGGATGAACGCTTTAGAGTCAATGTTTTCACGCAGCAAAAAAATGTCGCCATCGTGATGCGTCACATTCGCTCTGATGTTCCTAGCATTGATAGTTTACGTTTACCTGAAGTCTTAAAAGAGCTGATTACACCAAAACGTGGACTGGTTTTAATGACAGGAGCGACTAACTCAGGCAAATCAACAACTCTCGCAGCAATGCTGGATTACCGAAATATCCATCAAGCAGGACATATTCTAACGATTGAGGATCCAATTGAGTTCATCCACGAACACAAAAAATCGTTGGTTAACCAACGTGAAATAGGAATTGATACCCATTCTTATGCCAATGCCCTAAAAAGTGCAATGCGTGAATCGCCTGATGTGATTTTAATCGGTGAGGTGCGTGATCGTGAAACCATGGAAACCGTACTCACACTATCAAATACAGGACATTTAGTGATTTCGACCCTACATGCCAACAGTTCATTTCAGGCCATTCAACGTATTATCAATATGTTTGAAGTTGAACAACATCAGCAATTATTTACAGATTTATCGCTAAATTTAGTGTGTGTGCTTTCGCAGCGTTTAGTGGTTGGGGTTGATCAGAAACGGATTGCCGCCTTAGAAATCATGATTAATACGCCTCATATTGCAGATTTGATTTTAAATGGTAAAACTGAGGATATTAAAGAAGCAATGGAAACCAGTGGCCAAAAAGGGGTGCAAACGTTTGACATCGCTTTATATAACTTATATCGTGATGGGATGATTACCTTAGAAGAAGCTTTGACTCATGCGCATTCACGTATGGATCTAGAGGCGAAAATTAATTTTGGTTAAGCTGATATGAACCTGTTTATACAACAAATTGTTGATGATTTAAAAGATTTTTCGTCTGAGCTATTGGCACCAGGCCTAAATGCGGCACAACAAGTGTCTACCAGCATTGGCACAGTTGCCAGTACCAGCTCACTACTACATGCCATTGACTATTTGACAGGTTTAATTCCACGTCTGATTGCTGAACTGGAAACCGCTGAGGCCACACATAAATTCCAAGTGCATTATCATGCCTCGCCTAAACGTGCAAAATTGTCACGTCGCAGCAGTGATTATCAATATGATAAAGACCGTAAGTTATTACCTGCACGTTGGCTGAGTATTTTACCTGCCATTGAGGTGGATACAAGACCTTTGCGTTGGTTGTTGTATTTGATTGATTTGCAACAAAATGAGCTTGATAATATTTTAGGCCGCAATACTAAATACATTGATGACTCATTGCTCCATCAGCAAGGCCATTCAGATTATGCTCAAAATGACCGCGTCACCTTGCTCAGTATGCGTTCACGTTTGCATGAGGCACAGAGTAAACTAGAACACGCTCGTATTACCTTAATGCGTACCGTACAACATCGTTTTGTTGCCTCAGAATCTTTGCCTTATCCATTCCCTCGTTCGCAAGCGTGGACACAGTTGCGGGTTTATGCCCAACAATTAACCCATCCTACCGATTATTTACCGGGTTATTTACACCATTTGTTGCATGGCACTGTTGAGATTGCAGATTCACCTTATTTGTATCAACGTTGGTGTGGAGTCAAATTACTTAAAAGTTTGGAACATTTAGGCTGGATTTCTTATTCTGATCCTGTAGGCGCATTATTTTTAGGTGGTAAAATCAAACTACATAAAATGGGCATTGAAATCAGTTTATGGATTGAGCCACGTTTTTCACGCAAGCAAGTGCATCCAAGCGGGTTTGCTTGTAATCGTGTTGAAGAAACTCATCCTGATTATATGATTGTTACCGCAGGCCCTTACGGCGTTGATGCGTTTATTTTAGATCCGACAACAACTGTTGATACTCAAATTCGTCGTGGCAAAGGGCGTTATTTAAACACGATAGAAACCACAGATATGGCAACATTAGCAGGTGTGCCTGTGGTGCGTAATCCGCTACGAGCTTGGTCGGCTGCTCCGTTACATCAATCACATTGTGAATTAGATGATGTAGAAGGCCGCACGGGCACAATTCCTATGCATCCATTAGATTGGACACCAAGACCACTTAAAGAATGGTTATCTGATATTGATCATTATGCTTTGGCTTGGGGTAAACATGAGCGTGACTTAAAACAAGCTGAAACCAAAGCACAAAGCGTCAGATTAGCCGCGTAGAAAAAAATACCAGTCCCAATAAAAATGCTTTGAAAATATTGCTAGGATTGGTGTTCACCACTTTTTTTAAACTAAAACTAATTCCCGTAAAACTGAAGTTGCATAACTACCAGACTCTAAAGAAAAAGCAATATGCAAGGTGTTTGCATCCTGCAATTCCCATTCTAACTGTTCTACTTTGATTCGTGTCGCACGATGAGCTAATTTTAAACGCGCGTCCTTCAAACTTTCGATTAAAGATTCATAAGGTTGTAAAATTTGCTGTTCTAATTGTGCAGCCTCACCTTTTAATAATGAGTTTCCATCACCCGCCAAACTACAGGTGGGGTGAATATCAAATTCGACTAAGCGTTGCTCAATTTCAAGGGTCACAGCTTCTAAACAAAATACACTCTGAGTACCATCCAATTGCATTACATCGCCATCAATTGCTTGATTCCAGATGTTTTTTTGAATTCGTTCAGATAACACTTGATTAAATAGAAATGAACGCACTACAGAAAGATATAAACCACGCAAATGTTTAGTTTTGGCTTTTAGTTCGCCTTTTAACATTGCAATTGCTTGCTCTAAATTATCATGCCCAAAACGTTGTTCTCCAAAATAATTAGGAATGCCATACTGCTGAATCCATTTTAATTTAGGTTCTAATTCTTCTATATTGCCCTCTAAATCACGAATCACTAACCCAAAACGATTTGATTTTAAGTTGCCTTTCCGGATTTTTTTCGCATGACGCGTAATGGTTAATACTTCAAATTCATCATGGGTAAATTGACTCCAATCAGGCTCAGGCTTATTACCCATATAAATGCTAAACCATTGTGTTGTCACTGCATGGCGGTCTTTCATCCCTGCATAACTGACATCCATATTTTTTACTTGAGCAAAACGTGCAATTTGCTTTGAAACCCATTCCGTGTTCGCACCTGATTTACGAATATGCAAACACACATGTTCGCCTTCACCTGTTAACTCAAAACCCAAATCTTCATCAACTTGAAAGTCAGCTAATTGTTGGCGAATTTGACCTTTTACAGTCGGTTGATGGCTGGCAAAAGCATAGTCAAGCGGTTGGATTTGCATGATGTGGTTCTCTTAAGAAATAAGCAGGGTTTTATTTTTTATAATAAATTTTTTAGTTTTGATTATTTTCACAAGCTGGAATAAAAAAGACCATTCTATAACAAGCATTAAAAACTATATCTTGCATCATATCCGCAGACTGCATACAATGCACTGTTTATTTAGTATGGCTAAAAATTGAGGAAAATTGCTCGATTGACGTTTATTGCACTCAAAATAAAATCAACAAATATCAAAACGCGCTTTACCCAAACCTTATTCAAACGGTTGCAATAACGAATAAAAGTCCCATCATGAGCCATACAACAGGTACTGATTTCGTACTCAATAACGCTTTAATCAATTGTAGTCAAATCATATAATCGAAACGAATGCACTTTAAACGGAGTAACATACATGGCGTGGAATGAACCGGGTGGTAACGATAAAGACCCTTGGGGACACCGCAAAAATGAGGATGGCCCACCAGATTTAGACGAAGTCATTAAGAAAATGCAAACTAAACTAAATAAAATGTTTGGTGGTAATAAAGGTGGCGGTAGCGACGGCGGCGATTCCAATAATAGCGACGGTGGTGAAGGTATCAGTTGGACAACATTAATTATTGTTGCGCTGATTGGTGTCATTATTTGGGGACTATTTGGCTTGTACACTGTGCAACCAGCAGAACAAGGTGTTGAAACACGCTTCGGTGCTTACACTCAAACTGAAACTCAAGGTTTACATTGGCATCTTCCATCACCGATTGAAACAGTTGAAATTATAAATGTAGAGGAAGTCCGAGCAGTGACCCACGAAGCTCTGATGCTGACTCAAGATGAAAATATCATCAAAATCAAACTCGTTGTGCAGTATCGGGTTAAAGATGCAAAAAATTACTTATTTAATGTGCGTGATCCTGACAGTACCTTGCACCAAGCGACTGAAAGTGCATTACGTGAAATCGTTGGTACCAGTAAAATGGATGATGTATTGACCAGTGAACGTGCGCGAGTGGCGGTTGATACTAAATTATTAATCCAAGACATCTTAAATCGTTATGTCACAGGATTAACCGTTATCAGTGTCAATATGCAAGATGCACAGCCACCTAATGAAGTACAAGAGGCCTTTGCAGATGTTATTAAAGCACGTGAAGACGAAGAGCGGTATAAAAACCAAGCACAAGCTTATGCCAATGAAATTTTGCAGAAAGCCAAAGGTTTATCAGATAAATTGTATCAAGAATCTTTAGCTTATAAAGCCCAAGTCATTGCAAAAGCAGAAGGTGAAACGCAACGTTTCTTACAAGTCTTAACGGAATATGAAAAAGCCCCTGAGATTACGCGCCAACGTTTGTATTTAGAAACCATGGAACAAGTATTAGGTAATACCAATAAGATTATGATGGATGTGGATAGTGGTAATAATTTGATGTTGTTGCCTTTGGATAAATTGATGAATTCAAGTCCAAGAACAATAACTCAGCCGCCTGCTATATCTTCAAGTGGTCAACCTTTGTCAGTGATACCAAGCTATTCTACGCAGGACGAAAGAGGAAGACCTTCACGCGAAGATGCACGGGAAAGAGGAGGACGCGCTAATGTCAACCAGTAAAATGTTAATTTTAAGTGTTTTGATGATTTTAGTGACCTTGGGTTTAATGTCCGTATTCGTCGTCAAACAGACCGAACTTGCATTAAGATTGCAATTGGGTTTGGTTAAATCTAAAGACTATGAACCCGGTTTGCATTTGAAAATACCTTTTGTACAGAATGTACGTAAATTTGATAAACGTATTCAGACTTTAGACGCACGTCCTGAGCAATTCTTAACTGCTGAGAAGAAAAACCTAATCGTGGATTCTTATATCAAATGGCGCATTATTGATGTTGAGGCTTACTTTACTTCAACCAGTGGTAGTGATTTGATGGCGGGTCAGCGTTTATCTGAACTCATAGCGGATGGTTTACGTAGTGAATTTGGTAAACGTTCAATTCAGGAAGTGGTATCTGGTGATCGTTCTGAAATCATGGATATTATTACAGCAGAAGCTGACAGTCGTGCGAATAAATTCGGTATTTCAATTGTAGATGTACGAATTAAGCGTATTGAATTGCCAACCGAAGTCCGTAGTTCAGTCCATAGTCGGATGGAAGCAGAGCGGGAACGGGTTGCTAAACAGTTACGTTCTCAAGGTGAAGCGGAAGGCACGCGAATTCGAGCTAAAGCAGATCGTGAGAGTACTGAAGTGATTGCAGGTGCAAAACGTGATGCGGAGATTGTTCGTGGTAATGGTGACGCGAAAGCAGCAGAAATTTACGCAACAGCTTATACTAAAGACTCTGAGTTCTACTCTTTTTATCGTAGCCTAAATGCGTATAAGAAAACCTTCAGTAATCAAGGTGATATGATGTTAATAAAACCTGATTCTGAGTTTTTCAATTACTTTAAATCGACTAAAGGCAACAATGCCATTGCTGAATAGTTAATTGTTGGAGGGCGTAATATAAATTGCGCTCTTCAATCATCATATATCCCTTTTTGCCCTTTCTCCGCCTCATTTGTTTTCAAAAGTCAAAGCGTTTTTCGTTCCCTAGGGTAGACATTTTAAATTCTGTTTTGAGATTTTTTGTAAACTTTATCATTTTCACGTTTTCCCACAACCAACACATAGACAATTAATTCATCATCAACTACTTCATAAACCAAGTAGATAATCTACTGTACGTAATTTAATTTTATACACATTTTCATAGTCTGATAATTTAGCAGATGGCACATAATAACACTTCGATTGCTTGAAATTTTTCTTTTCTGCGTTCTTCAACTATTTTAGCAAGCTCATAATCTTCTAAACATTCCATAATAAATTCACAGGTCTTAGAGGGAATCAGGTAAGTAGTGGGCTTGTTGTGGTTTAAAATTGCAATTGGTGCGCCGTTAAATTCTGCTAATAATGCGGTTGGACTTCTTTCTGAATACTTCAAGTTAGAAATTGCTTCTTATTTTTATCAAGATTACTCTAGGACAGACAAGATTGATTGAAGTGCATCATCAGTGGGCTTGGGTATTTTTTGCTGCTATAGTTAGTAGTATCGTGTGTCAATATGCCCGTATTGAGAATGAACAAAAGATAGGAGAAGGTTATGCAAGTTACATTGCCAGATAATTTAGTTGAGGAAATGAGTCAGTACATTGCTTTAGATAATAAATCTGAGGCATTAGCAACAATTATTCAGGAATGGGTAAAGTATCAAAAAAGCTTAGAGTGTAATCAACAACATACTATAGTCGTTTTATTTTAAAGTGATACAGGACTGGCAGTCCTCGATTTTAAAACTGATTGATATTTAAAGTATAAAAGGACTGCCAGTCCTCGCACTCAAGACAAAATTGACTATAAGTGTCTAAATTTAAGTCAAAAGCCTCGTCCCATTGGCTTGGCAAAAGATAAATTTCAAGTGCCAGCATCATTTTTTGAATCATTACCAGATAAGATATTAGCTGATTTTGAAGGTAGATAATGGATATTTTGCTCGATACTTGTGCTTTTTTATGGATTATTGCGGATGCGCCTGAATTATCTCAGAATGCACGAGATATTTTTACAAGTTCTGATTCTCAAGTATATTTAAGTGCAGTATCTGTATGGGAAATTTCTGTTACCTGATGTACCAAAAGTTTTTATTCCTGAGCAAAGAGAATTGCATCAAATAGATAGTTTAGCTTTAAATGAAAAATCAAGTTTATATCTTTCTTGTTTACCAATGATTCATCGTGACCTTTTTGACCGTTAATACCTATAAAATCAGCATCTTTTGTTGCAATGATAAAGTTGTGAGTTTTAGCAAATTCCCAGATTTTTAAGTTAGCTTCATTTTCAAGTTGTAAATCTTTAACGTGTTTTGACTCTGGAAAAATATCTGAAAGTCCATGCACCAGTTTGTATGAAAGGTGTTCATTGAATAGTAATTTCATTAGGATATAATGAGTTGATTTTGTTCTCTGTCAGCTGCATAAGCTAAGCAAGTTTGAATATCTGTTAGCATTAATTCGGAAAAGTCGTCAATAATTTCTTCTGAGGACATTCTGTTTGCAAGCATATCCAGCACATTATAAATCGTCATTCGAAGCCCTCTAATACAAGGCTTTCCTGAGCGTTTTCCAGCTTCTAAAGTAATAATATTTTTATAGTTCATTTTTTGCCTCGAATATTAAATTAAAGGATTTTGGATGACTAATTGTTTTTCTATTAGTTGCCCATGTTGCAAATCTTCTGTAAATAGTATTTCACAGTTTTCCAGTAATGCTGCACTGATAATTAAACTATCTCAATAAGAGAAATGATATTGTTGTTTGATTTGCCATGCTTTTTGGACTGTTTCTAGTGTAAGTGGTGATACTTGTGTTATTTCGTTTACAGCAGCAATGATCGTGTTATCTGCTACTTTTTGTCTGAGTAATACATTTGAAAATTCATTTAACACTTGCGTACTAATAACAACTTTATCAGTTTGACTACTAAAAAATGAAACTGCGTGTATAAAAAAAACACGTCAGTATGTGGAAAGAGATGAGCCACAAAGACAAGAATATTTAGAGAAGTTGAGAGAAAGAGATGACTCAAAGATTGTTTATATAGATGAAACAGGTATAGAGCAAGGAATATGTAGAGAGTATGGCTGGGTAGAAAGGGGACAACAGTTGGCTTTACCTATCTCTGGCAAACGCAAACGCCGCATCAATATAATTGCAGGTTTGCTAAATGGGAAGCTGATTGAACCCATGATGTTTGAAGGCAGTTCTAACTAACATGTCATAGAAGCTTACTTCAAAAATGCCTTGCTACCTGCTGTTGGAAAAGGCTTTACTATTATTCTCGATAATGCGTCTTTTCATAAATCTAAGA
>JADGDW010000109.1:0-4364 GCA_016744725.1 Candidatus Albibeggiatoa sp. nov. BB20
GTTTATGTTTAGGGCTACCCTTATACGCATAACCTATTTTCATTTGTATTGAAGGGTAGGTAGCGTTAGGCTCTTTTGGCTGTAGTTTGCTACTTTGTACACGGCAATCTAAATCATAATCTAAAATTTCAACCATTTGTGCTAGGCTGTCATTCAATGATTTGTGGACACTATCCTTCGTAATATCTTCTCCAAGTTTTCTTCCAGTTGAAAAATCTATGTTTTTTGTGTAACGGTAACTCTTGTATCGTATGGCTAGAAGAAGGCCTCCTTTTAACACCATACTTGTCTTAAGGTTTTCAGCGGCGGCAACTGCTGACAATATTGTATGCACTGCCTCTCTATTCTCTGTAGTTAAAGCTTCTTCAACCCATTCATTGATATTACTCATCAGTTACTATTCCGAAATACATTTAAGGAAATTTTCCACTTATCAGACCAGTCAGCAATATACTCTGCGCTAGAATCAAGCTTTCTAGAGCCTCCACGTTGAGCAAGTGAAGCCCATTTTTCAACGACATCGTTAACAATTCCTAGGCGTTCATCCAGAATATATCCTGCTCGGACTTTATCAATTGGAACACCATTTTTATCAATATCATCCGTTATTAACCTAAGATATTTCTCAGCATATTCTTCAAATATATCCAGTACATGATTAATTCCCCCACATAACTCAGGATGTCTTAACATCTCAAGAAATATTCTACCTATTGTGGAAACTCTAAGAGGTCGTCCTCTAACATTTCTATAAGCCCCTAAATGTTTAGAACTCAAGCAATGAACTTCAGTTTTATTAATTTTTTGCATTTTGGTTCTAACAAGCATTGGCAATCCTGCTGTACAGTAGTTTTCGTAATTATCTCCTAGGTCTTTCTGCATTTTCTCTTTGGCAAAATCACGCCATGTATTGGGCGAAGGAGAGGATATGAACAACTTCCCAGGAATTCGATCTGTTAATCCATGATATGACATGGCACTGAGATGAGACATATAGCAAAAGGGGTCTACGGTACAGGCGATATCCTCAGGGTCGCTATTATATCTGCCAAGAAGAGTAAAGATATTGGGGAGGTTTTTGTGAGAAGATAAAATACCTTCATCTAGTAGTTGCTCTAGGTATTTATCAAAATCTGCTCTCTCTGCAAAGTCTTTTTTTATATCTATGGCTTCTCCTTCATAAACCTTGTTACAGTATATGTTGTTTACAATTAATCCGAATTGATATTTTGATATGACGGGTTTCTCTAAATTTCCAAGTGATAATGTGATGGCTTTAGTTGCTTTCATGAGTTTAGTTTCTTACCCTTATGGATTTCACCTATATAAATAATTATTCATTATAATACATACGTCCTTAGGACGTATGTATTATAACATAAAAGTGAATTTATCAACATTTTTTGACAGCTTTAGGCAAATTATCACATTTGATTTTTATGGCGATAGTTATATTGAATTATATGCAAAATCACATAACAAACGCATGCAATAAGCGGTTGAAGTCATATTTTTCAGTTGTTATGATTACCTACCATTAAATTTAAAAATCAAACACAAAACTTATGAAATTAATTACACCGCCATTAGAAATTGATGAAACGAATCCGTTCAACAAAGAAGATGATATTTTCAATCGAAAAAGTCATGCAGAAGCTTTAACCAATCTAGTTATAAACTCAGATGATGCGTTGGTTATTTCGTTGGATGGGCAATGGGGAGAAGGAAAAACAACGTTTGTCAAAATGTGGCAAGGGCTTTTAGAACAAAAAGATGTGCCGAATATTTATATCGATGCGTTTGCAAATGATTATGTTGATGATGCTTTTATAGCAATTGCAAGTGAGATTACGAGTTATGCAGACGAGCATAAAATCAAAGGTGGTGTTGATGAGGTCATTGCATTTCAAGAAAAAGCCAAAAAAGTAGGGGTTCAATTGCTTTCATGGTCTGCAAAAACTGCAATTAAAGCCATGACTTTGGGTGCAATCAGAGATGCAGATATTGAAGAACTTAAAAATATTCAAGGGGATATTGAAAAAGGTGCATCTAGTTTAATCGAGAAGTTTATTGATGACAGGTTAACGTCTCATGCACAAAATGTTGAACTTATTAAAGCATTTAAGGATGAGTTATCTGAATTGCCATCGAAGCTAAAAAAGGGTGATAAACCGCTTGTTATCATTATTGATGAGTTAGATAGATGTAGGCCGACTTTTGCAGTGGAGATTATTGAGAAGATAAAGCATCTTTTTTCTGTAGAAAATGTGATGTTTGTTTTAGTGATGAATAAGGCACAACTTGAGGAATCAATCAAAAGTATCTACGGACAAAATATTGATGCTCATACTTATTTGCAGAAGTTTATTAATTTAGAGATGAAAATGCCAAAGAAAATGGGAAAGTTTGGTAATAATGATCTGAAGATTTATGCAGAAAAATTAACTGAATTGCATGAATTGGAAGATTTAAAAAGAGAACGTTATTTTTATGATTTTATGGCTTCGTTCTCGAATCATTTCAACTTATCTCTTAGGCAGCTTGAAAAAGTATTTTCAAATTTAGCAATATTAATGGCAGCTAAAGAATATGAAGATGTTGGTAATGTGTACTATCTTGCAGCTAGAATTTTTGTATCTGTTGTTAAAGTTGCAAAACCTAAAATATTTACTGTAATTTTATATGAAAAAATATCCTACAGTGATATAAGCTATAAATTAGAGCTTGACAAACTGTATAATAAACAACTTGTAGATATTCTTAAATACTGTCTATTAACGAGCGATGAGTTTCAGGCATTACCTGAAGGTCATAAGTTTAAAAAACATGGGAGAGACTATTCTTTTGCCGTTTCAGTTAGTGAAATAAGAGAGCAGTTGATTCTTAATTTTGCACAGCAGCTAAATTTTTTTGAATCGATTGATTGAAATGCACTTTAGACTTTTAAACAAAGAAGTTGTTTAGAAATAATAATGAACATCTCACAACCATTACTAACAGAGATTACCCAAAAACTCATCAATGCTGCCCAATCTCCAATTAACTCGCTACCAAGCTCAGCTTGGTAGTGTATGTTTAAGAAGCTCTGCTTCGAGACTGAATACATCAAGCAGAGCTTGATGGACAGGCATTACCAAATAGAATTTGGTAACGAGCTTGTCTGTTCAACCCAAGTTACCGCAATAAATTAGCCTCAATCATACCAATCCCCTCGCCTTGAGTAATTGTCAGAATAATCGCATATGCCCCTGTGCTCACTTCGATAATGTCCCCTTCTGCAATGGCTACAGTTTCAGTTTGTAAGTCTGCGAGATTAAGCAAATATAATTGACTGCTCACCTGACCTTCAAGCACCCGAGTGTTGACTTCGAGTTTCTGAGTCCCTTCTCCGCTGACAATAAAATTGAGTACCAATAGGTTTTCTAAATAACCGCGCACACTGAGATTAGCCAGATTTAATTGATTATCCTTAAGCGTAATGCCTGCCATGCCTCGATCTTTGATACCGTTTGATGACATTTGAATCGTATAAGCCCCCGCCGTCAATGTTGTATCAAAAGTGAAACTCTCAGTATTTTGTTGCTGTTCAATCAATGTGCCATACAAACCGATCTCTGCATCATATAAGGTTTCGCTTAACTTGAATTGTGGCAATACACCATCATCAATTGCTTCTGCGTGTAGGATCACATCGGTTGTGCCTGTGCCTTCGAGAATAAAGCCTAAAATCACATCTTCTGCATCGCCACGTAATAAGCCATGTCCACTAAAATTGAGGAATTCAAAATTGTCTGTATTGCCCGTATTTGCAACATCTTGCTTGCCATAAACTTGAGCAATGCAACTGCGGTTTTTATTCAAAATGACTTGCTGTTTTTCACAACCAAAACTGCCATCCCAAACCACTTGATAATCGTTTTCAGTCAAGCCTTGTGCGGTTTGAATCGCAACCAATTCCAATTTAACGGTTGTGCCACGGTCAAACATTTTCACACATGAACCTAATCCATATTCACAATCAATGCCGCTGGGAATACTGCGAATATGAGCGTGAGTGCCTGCCACGGAAAGTTGATAATAATCAGCAGGAATATCAATGCTGCCACTTTCAGAGCTGTCATTATCTGCAATGTTGGCGGTGATCTTATCAATGCTAAGTCCTTGTGCATAATCAGCTTCATCGCCATTTCCAACTTCAATGCTATGCACGATTGTGCCTGTGTGCTGTGAAGATTCATCTTGATTGTCATCAATCGCAGTAACAGTAATGGTTTGTGAATTCAATGCGGTTGCATCCGCTGCAAAAGACACACTGGTTTGATCCGTGCTTAACTGTGAATCGGGCGCAATGTTTACAATAATCG
>JADGDW010000109.1:4374-16547 GCA_016744725.1 Candidatus Albibeggiatoa sp. nov. BB20
TGAGTGCTTAAGCGAATTGTATAACTATCAGTTGTGCCATCTTCGCCGATGCTTAAATCGCTGGGTTCGATAATCACACCTGCATCATTATCCGTAATATTGACTGTAGTATTATTGATACTCATGCTGCTGGGATATTCAGTTGCACCACTGCTGCTAATCGCATAACTCACCCGACAACTGTGATTACCTTCAATATCTGAGTCATTGATTGCGGTAATATTAATCGTTTGGGTGCTGGAGTCACTCAGGGTTATGCTGCTAGGATTTAAACTACATTGACTGCTATCGCTCACGGTTGCATTGATAACGACATTGCCTGTAGTGGGTTCGGTATCTAATTGAATATTGACACTTTCTGTCGCGGATTCGGTTATGTCAATACTGGAATCAATGCTAATCCCAGCGGTATCATCATCTTGTACACTGATTGTCACATTATCAGGTGTTATCGCGGCGTAAATTGTATCGCCTGTTAATGTTGTTTCTACAGTACAAATTTGTTCACCATCAGCAATATTATCATCGGTTGCCGTCACGGTGATGGTCACGCCTGTGGTGTAATTCGCGGTGGTCAAATCATCGGCGGCGACTGCGCTACATTCATCTGAAGTTGTTAAATTAATGCTGACATCTGATTCAGGTTCAGTGGCTAAACTAATGTTAAAGGTCGTGGTTTCTGACGGTTCATTGATGCTTAAACCTGAAGTCGGATTGACTGTGACGCTTGCGGTATCGTTATCGGTAATACTGACGCTGACATTTTGGACATCGCTGGCAGTGAAATTATTGTAATTCTTATCAATGCTACTGGGATCGCCTGTGACAATACTGCAACTGGGATCGCTGATATTATCAATGGCATCATCAATCGCGGTCACGGTGATGGTTTGTCCTGTTGCCCAATCAGTATTATTAATTGTAATCGGGCTGCTAACATCAATCGAACATGCGCCAGTTATTGTGAGTGGAATATCAACCGAATCAGTAGGCAAGGTATTTAAAGTAATAGCAAATGTATCTGAGCTATTGGGTTCGCTCAAACTCAAACTATTCGGCGTGACGGTGATTGCTGGGGTGTCATTATCTACCGTTGTCACGGTCACGGTTTGGTCTGATAAAGCGTCGTATCGGTCATCGCTATTGGCATCGACTACGCTTATTGTGATATTTGTGGTTTGATTGCCATCAGCCCCATTATCATCAACACCTGTTACGGTCACCGTTTGTGCAATATGCCAATCGCTGTTTGAAAAGCTTAAGCTTGTGGGCAACAGTGTGGCTTCAGCCGTATCACCACTGCTGAGATTGAGTTCTACATTGGATTCAGGTTGGGTTTGTAACACCACGCTAAACGTATCACTTGTTCCCGATTCATTCACGGATGTGCCGCTGGTTTCAATGATGGTCATGCCTGCACTGTCATCATCGGTAATTGTGCCATTGCCCTGATTATCAATGATTTGTGCATTGACACTCACGCTGTCTAAATTCAGATAGAAACTTTCGCTTGTGCCTTCATCAATTTCATCTCCTGTGACACTAATACTAATGGTTTGGTCATTGTTTGTGGCTGCGGAAAAGGTAATGCTATTGGATTGACTGCTGTAATCGCTGCTGCCCGCACTGTTATTCGCAGTGGAATAATTAACGCTAACATCACTGCTGGCGGCATGACTTAAACTGACAGTGAAATCAAGGCTTGTTGTACCACTGTCATTTTCTGTGATACTGGGATCATCAATCGAAATTTGAAAACAATTATTATTGTCAGTAAGCGCATTATCCGCATTCGGTGTCACGCATTTCAAAGCAAAATCAGCACTGTTATCCTCAGTGTCATTACTGCTGCTATCACGCGACAAACCCACTAAAGTACGACTGCCATCATCTGTTATAGCGGTATCGGTTTCGGTGAAATGATTGGGCGTAATCCCTTCATAACTAACAGTATCGACAATAAAACCAGCTTTCATAATAGCAACGGCATTCGGCGCACCATCATTGATAAAATCATCGCCTAAATTAACCGCTTGATTGCAATTCAATACCTTAGCCGCAGTGTCACACAGCACATAATAGCCATTGTTTGCTAATGTGCCTGATAAGTTAAAGCTTTGATAAGCCACGCCCGTGTCATCGATGAGTTGAACCGAATAAGCTTCGGCGGCTAAATCCAGTGCATTGCCATTAATATTTTTCAGCTCAATAAATTCGGCACTGTCTGTCGCGCCTTGGTCATAATCTAATTCATTGATAATTAAACTGACATCATCATCTTGAATTGTAATATTGTGGGATGTGGTCGTGCCTTGGGTCGCATTGCTGGGCGTATCCATTTCAATCAGAAGGGTTTCTTCATCTTCATCCGTACTGTCATTAATAATCGTGATGCTGATGTCGGCACTGGTATCGCCTGCGCTAATGGTCAACGGGGATGCACTGATACTGTAATCGGCACTGTTGGCGGTGCTACTGGCATTGACTGTAAAAGGCAAACTGACATCAACTCCAGAACTTTCCGATAATTGAGCCGTGATTGTTATCGAGCCACTGTTTTCATTGACTGAATGACTGCTGGCTGTAAAGCTGATCGTTGGCACAGTATTGCTTAGGCTAAAATCGGTATTAATTCCATTGCTGCTGGCGGTGACATTGTAGTTGCCTGCGCTTGCATTCGCGGTCACGCTTAAACTGGCAAGCCCCGAACTATTAGTGGTGGCATTAGATGAAGTGCTGTCTAAACTTGCACCTGAATTCGGCGCGGTAAAGGTCACGGTCGCACTTGGAATCAGATTGCTATATTGGTCAGTCACGGTTATTTCTAAATCATCGTTAAAAGCTGTCCCCACCATGCTGCTTTGATTATTACCACTGGAAATCGTTAGATTAGCGACTGCATCAACATCGTTGCTTAAACTAAAATCAGTGGTGACACTATTGCTACTTGCCACAACGCTATAATCGCCTGAAATGGTATTTGCGGTCGCACTTAAACTGGCAATCCCTGAACTGTTGGTGGTGGCATTAGATGAAACGCTGTCTAAACTTGCACTTGAATTTGGCGCGGTAAAGGTCACGGGCGCATTAGAAATAATATCGCTATATTGGTCGGTAACGGTCACTTCTAATGGATTGCTAAAACTTGTGCCAACCGTGGTATTTTGATTGTTACCGTTTGTAATGCTGAGGTTTGTTATCACTTGAGAAATGGTGACGCTATTATCGGTGCTGCTACTGGCTGTATTGGTATTGCCTGCATTGTCACTGGCGACCCCCGTATTGACGTTGGCAATCACCGTTCCTGCATTGGTCATTCCCGTCACTGCAATATTATAGCTGCTGCCACTACCTGAGACGGTCGCCGTGGTCGCGCCTGCTGTTCCTGAAATGCTGACATCGCCCGTGGCAAATCCCGTGACTGAATCACTAAATTCCACGCTAAAATCAATTGAATTGGCACTGCTGGGATCAGCTTGTGAACTGGCTTGATTAATGGTGACACTGGGAGAGATATTATTAATCGTCATGCTCAATGCGGAAGAGACTGCACTAATATTGCCTGCGGGGTCAGTTGCTTTTGCAGTGATGTTTTGTGAACCATTAGGAATCACGGTTGCGTTGATTGTCCAATCGCCTGAACTATCCGCCGTTGTTGTTCCCAGTGAATTAGAACCCGCATAAAATAACTCAACTTCACTATCTGCCTCGGCTGTGCCTGTGAATGTTGGTGTGGTGTTATTGGTAATATTATCACTGTTAGACGAGCCTGAATCAGAACCGCTGTCCATATCTGGAGTTGAGGGCGCAGCAATACTTTTATCAATGTTATAGCTCTCACCACTGCTAAAACCGCCATCATTTTCCCCCGCCGCATCGCCTAAATTCCAACCGCTATCGTTACTACTGATGCTGTCATCATCGACGACATCTAAACGAATTGTGCCATTGCCTGTTCCTGTATTCACCGTCACGGTACAAGAGGGATTACATGTGCTGGAAGAAACTGAACTGATAGCACTGCCACTCACGCCTGATGTATTTAAGCTAAAATCATCTGTATTAACGCCTGTCACTTGTTCACTGAACGTCACCAGAAATTCGACGCTACTGGCATTGGTATTTGTATCAATTGGGTTATTGCGTGTAATCGAAGATACAAAAGGAGCAAGTCGCTTAAAATAACGAATGTTATGACCACTGCTATTTGCTACATAGATATGTCCATCAGCATCCACAATCACCCCACTTGGATAAGATAAGCTTATTGGGATACTGGTAACAATGCCTGCCGTATCAACCACCCGAACATAAGAATTATTGGTATCGGTCATATAGAGATTGCCGTCTGCATCTACAGTAATATCACGAATCCATCTAAATTCTGCTGCGGTGGCAAGTCCATCATCACCAGAATATCCACCACTTCCACAAATCCCAGCTACAGTGTTAACAATACTGGAAGAAGCATCGACTTTACGAACACAATAACCAAAGGGATCAGAAATGTAGATATTCCCAGCCGTATCCACAGCCACACCTTCAGGACTCTTAAATGTCGCAGATGTTGCCAATCCGCCATCACCAGAAAAACCAGGTGTTTCTGAGCCAGCAACTGTATTAATAATGCCCGAGCTATCTACTTTACGCACTCGAAAATTTCGACTATCAGCAATATAAATATTTCCAGTACTGTCTACTGCTACACCATGTGGATACTTCAGCAAAGCATCAGTGGCTGCGCCGCCATCTCCAGAATCCCCATTGCTTCCACAAGTCCCTGCTGCGGTGCTAATAATACCCAAGATATCCACTTTGCGAATGCAGTGATTATATTCCTCAGCAATATAAATATTTCCCGTACTGTCTATTGCGACACTTCTAGGGGTATTCAATTCAGCAGCGATGGCAAACCCTCCATCTCCAGAATATCCACTTGTCCCAATGCCTGCTACCGTGGTGATAATACCGCTGGTGTCGACTTTACGAATACAATGATTCCCATAATCTGCAATGTATATATTCCCTGCTGCATCGAGAGCAACATCATAAGGGTAGGCCAGTTCTGCTGCTGTCGCTGCTCCACCATCACCAGAATATCCACGACTAGTCCCTGCCACAGTAGAAACAAGGTATTCTCGCGCCTCTGAATATTTCGGAAAGAATAGGACTGTTAAACACCCTAACAGCAAAGCTAGGTACTTAGCTGAAAATTTTAATTTCATTGGTAAACCCTCGGTTACACGCTCGCTACCATGATTTAAAAGCAATTTATGGAGCAATATTATATTTATTATAGTTTATTCCTCAGTCTTATCATCTGATTTGAATATTTGATTGATAAATTTTTGTTGGAGACAATCTCATTATCAAAGATTAGTTGTGTATTAGGAATATCAGAACGTTGGAGAGATATGTAAACAAAAAATATGCCTAAATAGCTTAGAAATTGGAGGTAAAGAAAAGAGGGTAATGAGTTTGGATAATCTTAGCACATTGGCGATAGAAGTCGAACTTGCTTGTTCCCAAACTCAGTTTGGGAATGCTTGACTTGCAAGCTCTGCTTGTTGAATGTCTCGTAAAGCAGAGCTTTTAAAACAGGTATTACCAGGTAGAACTTGGGAACGAGATAAGTAATTTATTTCTTGTTTAGCCTTGAACCAGAAGATTGCTCGTTCCCAAACTCAGTTTGGGAATGCCTGACTTGCAAGCTCTGCTTGTTGAATGTCTTGTAAAGCAGAGCTTTTAAAACAGGCATTATCAAGTAGAACTTGGTAACGAGGTACACGTCTCAAAGGCATTCCCACATGATATGTGGGAACGAAGCAAAATCTCTAATAATTCAGCATTAGGATTAACGGGCTACCCCTTCTTTATAGAACTTAGCATATCCTCGATATATTGAAAGCTTTGCTTAATCTTCTCCAGTTCAACTTCAACAATATCAATAAAATCACGTTCATTTTCAGAGCAAGGTTTATCAATCGATCTTTTTCCAATAATGATATATTGCACATCAATCCCTATTGAACTTATACGCTCAAAATAATCTAGCTTAGGAAATCTTTTATTCCTCTCGTAATACTTTGTGTTTCTTTTTCTACACCAACAATTTTGCCAAATTCAGTTTGGCTAAATCCTAGCTTTTCTCTTTCTTTTTTAAGTCTTTCCCCAAAAGTTAACATTTTATCCAACCTTAAAGATAAAAGAAATCAAAATAATGACGAATATATTGTTAACAGTTGACATTTTGATCTATACAATTAAGTGCAAGTTGTAACAATTTAAGACATAACAATACGGTAATGTTTCCAACTTGTTATCTTGTTCCTATGTGTCATGAAGGCATTACCACAAAATTTGTGATAACAAGATAAACTTAATACCAATTCGTTCTAATCCAAAGAAACAATTATACATGCTGAATGAGGCACTCAAAAATAATCAGTCATTAAATTATAAAATTTAAGAGAATAACCATGCAAAACACATCAGAGTCCCCTTATTGGGACGTTGTCAATAATTCGCTTTGGAAACAACAGAACATTATCGAGTTTATCAATGAAATAATAGGCGATTTGTATATAGGTGAGAATCCCGACGATTTAAGAAGAGCGGAAATACGTCTAACTTCTATTGACGCATTGGTTGACAGCTTGAAAAGAGAACTTTTTACTATTATCCCATTGGTTCAGAGCAAAAGAGATACATTAAATTAGAATGGTTTGAGAACAACTTTGCATCAAAGACGAATTACCACGTCAAGTGTAGTAGTAACCAGTTGAACCATATATAGAATATGAATAGATCAAGAAGGATTTAAAAAACTAGATATTTCTGAATAAGGTTTAAACACTAGTGAAGTTGAATTGGCTTTTGGAAATAGCTTAGATTAATGACTATGGATTATCAAACCAATAATCGTTAAGAGCATCATAAACTAAATCATCATCATAGTTTTCCCAAAAATAAAGCAATACTTTCTGTATACATTTTTGTTGTTGTTCAGTTAAACAGTTATAAATATTTTTCACCCATGATGCTCTGGGGTTATTCATTTCATCTAATATTGGTGTTAATCGGTCAATAACTGCCTCCCCAAATACATCCATCTCATTATAATGTATAAGTATAAAGCATAAAAAAGCAGGTAAGTAATACAAAAAACCAGTGTTACTTAAAGATACAACAATATCATCTCTATAAGCTAAATTATCCAATATAGTTTCTTGCCATACTCTTTGCCCTAAATCTTCAATGTATTCTTCTTTACACCTTATGTTTGCATAAATTTCATCTATATATGGGTATGGAGTTTGACTAAATATAATATCAATAAGAGCTAATAATTCTTGTTGCTTGTTCATATAATTTGTTTACTTGCTGCTACCAAAGGTATTTTTTTCATGGATGGAATGTAAAGAGATAATTTATTTAAAGCAAGGCACTATACAAAGAAAATATTTCTTCCAGCTACTTAGAAGCATAAATCATTAAATATTTCTATAGGTTTCATATTATTCATTGTTCTTCAATATCAAAATTTAACCGTCAAGGACTGCCTGATAAAATCCTCTTTATACTCATTTAAAAATACGTTTAAGATGGATGAATAGAAAATACAGCTTGTAAAAAATATTCTAAAACAAATAAAATGCAAACAATATGTTAGATTTATTTGGATGATTTAACCGTGTCTTTAGCTCATTTGATAACCCAATGTCACCATACTAGAATAAATTGGCTGTTTCTGTTCTGTATGTTCATGACCTCCCAATCCAGCTTTGCTGCGGAAACCACCACTGTCATTTATAAATATCTTGATGAAAATGGTGTGTTGCATTTATCTAATAAAAAGCCGCCTGAAAAAAAGAAAGATATATTGCTGCTATATTCACGCAGTTACATGATTGAAACTTATACGCCACCACCAACTTTGCCGCCTATCCCTCACTTACCCCGTCGTGGTAAAGCGAAAAAAACAGATTATGACGCAATGATTTCAAATGCGGCCGCGCGTTATGGGTTACACCCCGCGTTAATTCATGCTGTTATCAAAGCGGAGTCTAATTATCGGGCAAGTGTGGTTTCTCCGAAAGGAGCGACAGGCTTGATGCAATTAATGAAAGGCACAGCAAAACGTTATGGTGTAAAAAACCGAACTGATCCCAGTGAAAATATCGACGGCGGTACACATTATTTAAGTGATTTGCTCAAGATGTTTAATCAAGATATGGAATTGGCAATTGCGGCCTACAATGCAGGGGAAAATGCAGTAAAACGCTATAAAAACCAAATTCCCCCGTATAAAGAAACCCAAAACTACGTAAAAAAAGTGATGGGCTATTATTATAAAAATTTGGCTTCAATGCTTTAAAAAACGGCTTCTGTTATTCTCAGATTTAGGTGGTCTAATGAATTTGAACAACACTTAAATTCTTATCGTTATTATCAGAGAATGGTCACATAGAATGATTTTAAAATTCAAGAAAACATGAACTTGTATTGAAATATTGACCAAACAACAATATAACTCATGTGAGCTGATGCAATGCTTATCTGAGCATCACTCAAACTTGAATTTATCTTGGGATTAATAACTAATTCTGTACAAGTATAGACTGGTACAGGTAAAATTTAGCCCGACCTTAGATTCTCGGTTTTGGTCTTACTGCATCGTTTTTAGAGTGCGATGCCTGCGATTTACACCGTTCCTTAGCGGACTTTACAAGCATAGATAAAATACAATGAGCTGGTTTGAAAAATTATTACCAACCCGAATTCGTACCGATGGCAATAAAAGCCGTCATACCATGCCTGAAGGATTATGGAGTAAATGTCCTGTCTGTCAGGTGGTTTTATATAAAGCGGAATTAGAACGCCATGTGAATGTATGTCCAAAATGTGGGCATCACTTACGTATTGGTGCAAGACCACGTTTAGATAAGTTTTTAGATCCATTACCACGTGAAGAAATCGGCACAGAATTATCGCCGAAAGATTTTCTTAAATTCCGTGATAGCAAAAAATATAAAGATCGTTTAGTACAAGCACAAAAATTAACAGATGAAAAAGATGGCTTAATTGTAATCAAAGGACAAATTTATGGTGTGCCAATTGTCGCCTGTGCCTTTGAATTTAGTTTTATGGGCGGCTCGATGGGCAGTGTCGTAGGTGAGCGTTTTGTACGCGCTGCGCAAGCCGCAATTAATGAAAAAATCCCGCTAGTGTGTTTTTCAGCCAGTGGTGGTGCACGGATGCAAGAAGCTTTAACCTCATTGATGCAAATGGCTAAAACCAGTGCGGTGATTAATCGCTTAAATCAAGCAGGATTGCCTTTTGTCTCGGTATTGACTGATCCTACAATGGGCGGTGTGTCTGCTAGTTTGGCAATGCTGGGAGATATAAATATTGCAGAACCGGGCGCATTAATTGGATTTGCAGGCCCTCGTGTCATTGAACAAACAGTGCGTGAAACATTACCAGAAGGTTTCCAGCGCAGTGAATTTCTGTTACAACATGGCGCAGTGGATATGATTGTGGATCGACGTGATATGAGTCAAAAGATTTCATCATTACTCGCAATGCTAATGAAAACTGCTCCTCCAGAGCCACCTGTGATGCTACTTTCACATCAAGATGATGTTGAAGAAATTCCAAATTAAAGCATGATGTAATATAGACTCTTTCCCATGAGTTGTTAGGGCTGGCAATCCTTAATGGACTGGCAGTCCTAAGCTGTAAAAATAAATTGTTTCTCAGCTAATCGCTATATTGAACTAAACAACTTAATTGTATTCTTCATTTTGAAAACGCCTCTAAATCCTTTTAAGCCCTGATGAAATAATATTCAAAAATTAAATTGTAATATTAACGTGGTATCACTAATGCCAAATTCGGTGCATGGTTTCTCGGGCAATCATGGGTTGTAAAAAATGATGATGGCGTGGGCTGAAACGAATTGAGCCTGTATCAGGCGTATTGAAAATTCGAATTTTCTGTTGTTGATAACGTTTTACAATATCAGGGTGAGGATGTCGATAATGATTTAAATAACCCGTTGAGAAAACAACAGTTTTCGGATTAACTGCTCGAATAAATGAAGGTAAAGATGAAGTTCGGCTACCATGATGAGGTGCAATAAGAATGTCTGCGTTGAGTTTCAGTTTTTGTTGCTGCGATAATGCAATTTCAACATGATTTGAAATATCTCCCGTTAATAAGGCACTATGCTTTGTCCCACTGATTTTTAAAACACAACTTCGATTATTGCGTTTATAGTGATGCTCGCCTACTTTTGGATGCAATATTTCAAAATAAACTCCATCCCACCGCCATTGCTGTCCTGTTTTACAAGTAGCAATTTTAATATTTTGCTGTAATGGTATGTTAAAAAAATCCTGAATTCTTTTTATTTCAACTGCACCCGTCAAAATTTGATTAATCGGTATCTGTTCTGCAATATTATTCACCCCACCACTATGGTCATTATCAGCATGACTCGCTATCAATAAATCCAAATGGGACAGTTTATGCGCATTGAGATAAGGAATAATCACGCTACGGCTCATCCAGCTATTCGCGGTGTCATACATCAATTGATGGTTTTGAGTTTGAATGACTGTTGCTAAATTTTGTCCTACATCTAAAATCGTTAATTCAAATTCTCCATGCTTTATATTATTTTCAAATGAAAAATTAAAAAATAGGGGTAATAATCCAATGAATCCTAGCCAGCGAATAGAAAACCCTCTGGGTGCAAATAAAATAAATACACTAATTATGCTGAGAATAACAGTCAATAAATTAATATTGTCAGCAGATAAATTAAATAATTCCAAATAGATATAACTATATTGTTCCAATTCTATCATCAATTCAGTAATTCCAAATGCCAAACTAAAAACATAAGAAATAGCAGTGAATAAATAAATTGATATAAGAGGAGAAATGAAAGAAACTAAAATACCTATTAGCACAAATGGTAAGATAATAAAGCTTGTCAGTGGAATCATAATAAGATTACTGCTTATTGCCGCAAGCAGTGTGCTTTGTTGAAAAAAATATAGCGCGAGAGGATAGTTTATTATGGATATAATCACCTGAAAAACAATAAGATTTACAAGTAAAAATATCATATATTTTAAACGGTTTTGCTCGACATTATGAGCACGTATAAATTGAGAAAAATAGATAATAATACTAACAATAATAAATGATAGCCAAAAACCTGCGGTTAATGTAGAGAATGGATCATAAATTATGACAAAGGCTAAAGCTAAACAAATTCGATATGAATGACTTAAATTACGCTTAATAAGATTAGGAATCAAAAAACCTAAAATCATAATAAAAGCCCGCTGAGCAGAAATACTAAAGCCTGCCAGACAAACATAAGCTAATACTATAAATAATGTTATGATTGTTGCAAAATGAACGGCGGAAAGCCTAAGTGCTGCTTTACCTAAAAAACTCCAAAATAATTTTGATAGAATAAAGCTGACAAATGCAATGCTACTGACATGCAGACCCGAAATGGCAACTAAATGGCTAGTGCCTGTTTGTCTGAATAATTGCCATTGTTTTTGCGTAATTAAGCTGCGATCACCCAAGCCCATCGCTAAAATAATGCCTGCATAAGGTAAGGTGCTAATAGAGTGATGTATATTTTGAATCAGTTGGTAACGAACTGTTTGTAATTGATAAGGTCTTGGAATATCTAGTAATTTGGCTGGCGATTTTTTAGCATTGCTAATATTGCCCATGGCAGTAATGCGTTGAATAAATAGCTGTTTAGAATAGTCGTATACATTAAAATTGAGTGGGGGATGTGGACGTTTAAGTTTTACGGTAAATTGCCATAATTGATCGGGTTTAACGGTTTGAGGGGACTCATTTGGTTTAGAATACCATCTGAGGCGCACTTTACCTTGAAATGGGTAATATTGTTGCTTATATACTACATAAGTGGCATACAAATCAAATTGAGTGTTAAACTTGTTTTGAGTGGGGATATTAACAACACGGCCTTGTATCGTGACTTGTTGCCCTTCAATCTCTTTTGGTAGTTGTTGTGCTAATATATCTTGCGCATTCCAGAACATCCATAAAAAGCCAAAAATGATGCAAATGATAAATACTAAAAAAAATCTCATATTTCTTGCATATAAAAC